>DASSYK010000009.1:0-14050 GCA_035703345.1 Solirubrobacterales bacterium | reverse complement strand
CCGAGTGGATGTTCACGTCGGAGAACGGCACCTCGTCCGTCAGCTCGATGCCGAACATGACCATCCGCGCGACCCAGAGGAAGATGATGTCGCGCGCGGTCGAGAGCACGTCGGTCGGGAAGAAGGCCCTGTAGGTGGGCGCGTCGGTGTCGGGCCAGCCCAGCGTCGCGTACGGCCACAGGGCCGAGCTGAACCAGGTGTCGAGCACGTCGGACTCCTGCTCCCAGTCGTCGCCCTCGGGCGGGGTCTCGCCGACGTGGATCTCGGGGTCGTCGCGGTCCCCCCGGTACCAGACGGGCAGCCGGTGGCCCCACCAGAGCTGGCGCGAGACGCACCAGGGCCTGATCCGCTCGAGCCATTCGAGGTAGACCTTCGTGTGCGGGTCGGCCGGGTGGAAGCGGACCTCCCCCTTCTCGACGACCTCGATCGCGCGCTTCGCCATCTCGTCCATGCGGCAGAACCACTGCAGCGAGATCAGCGGCTCGATCCGCTCCCCCGAGCGGTGGGAGAAGGGGACGTTGTGGGTGTAGGGCTCCTCGCCGCGGATCAGGCCCTCGGTGCGAAGCTCGGCGAGGACCGCCTCCTGCGCCTCGGGCGCGGTCATGCCGCGGAAGCGCTCGGGGACCTCGTCGGTCATGCGGCCGTCCTCGCCGATCGCCGAGGGGGCCTCGAGCCCGTGCTTGCGGCCGATCTCGAAGTCGTTCGGGTCGTGCCCCGGCGTGATCTTGAGCGCGCCGGTGCCGAACTCCACGTCGACGTGCTCGTCGGCGATCACGGGGATCCTGCGCCCCACCAGCGGCAGGACGACGTGCTCGCCGATCGCGCCGGCGTAGCGCTCGTCGTCCGGATTCACCGCGACGGCCGTGTCCGCCAGCATCGTCTCCGGCCGCACGGTCGCGACGACCAGCTCGCCCGAGCCGTCCTCGAGCGGGTAGGCGATCTCGAAGAGCGTGTCGGTGACCTGGCGCTGCTCGATCTCGAGGTCGGAGATCGCCGACTGCAGGCCCGGGTCCCAGTTGACCATGTAGCTGTCGCGGTAGATCCAGCCCTTCTCGTAGAGGGTCGTGAAGACGCGATAGACGGCGCGCACATAGCCGTCGTCGAGGGTGAAGCGCTCGCGCTCGTAGTCGCAGGAGGCGCCGAGCCGCTGGAACTGCTCGACGATCGTCGAGCCGTAGGTCGCCTTCCACTCCCAGACCCGCTCGGTGAAGGCCTCCCGGCCGAGCGCGTGCCGGTCGGTCCCCTCCTTCGCCAGCTCCTTCTCGACCACCGCCTGGGTGCCGATCCCGGCGTGATCGGTGCCGAGGATCCACATCGTGTTGCGCCCCCGCATGCGGTTGACCCGCACCAGCGCGTCCTGGATCGTCCCGTTCAGCGCGTGCCCCATGTGCAGCGCGCCGGTGACGTTCGGCGGCGGGATCGCTATCGAGAAGTTGTCCTCAGGGGAACCCTCCGCCGGCGGGTGGAACCAGCCGCCCTCCATCCAGCGCTCGAAGATGCGCCCCTCGACCGCGCCGGGATCCCAGCGGGTCGTGCTTTCCAGGGCCTTTCTGCGCTCCCCGTCCATGGGCGCCGATGCTACTCAGGCGCTGTGGTGGTGCGCCTCGTGCGGCGCCGAGTGCACGCACTCGTGGAGCTTGTGCGCCCAGACCTGGAGACCCAGCATGGCCGAGACGTAGGCGCGGTTTGCCTCGACATCTCCATCGGCCTTGTCCTTCAGCTCCATCACCGCTCTGAGCTGATCCCTCGCCCTCTCCTCCACCTCGCGGCAGAGGACGGCGATCAACTCGTCTGCCGATCCGGTCTCGATCGCGCGCTCCGCAACCGGAATCACGGGCCCCGGATCCAGGCCGGCCGGCTTCAACCCCGAGTACGGCGCGCCCTCGCCGGCCCGGTGGATGCGAACGACCGTCTCGAAGAACCAGAGGTCGGCGAGCTCGCGGGCCTCCTCCCCCCTCCCGCGCAGGGACAGGGTTCTCTCGAACGCCTCCGCTATCTCCTCCTCACCCTCCTCGGGGACATAGGGGAGAACAAGAGAGGCCTTCTCCTCCTCGAGGGCGCGCATGGCGGCCTTGACTACGGGTCCATCCATCGTGTCGCAATGCGGCGGCATGATCATCGCCTCCTGGGCACAGCTCGAACGGTACGCATGGGACCAGCGTCGCAGCGCGCACGGAGTGCGTCATCGTGGCCGGCTACCGGCGGGCACCCGGAGTGACCACGGAGGCCTAGGAGGCCTGCTCGCCGAGCGCTTCGCCGGGGAGCGAGTCGACCTCGCCCGCGGCGTCGGTGACGAGCATCGGGCGGGTGCCGCGCTCGATCGTCTCGCGGGTGACGACGCACTTCTTGACGTCGACGCGCGAGGGGAGCTCGAACTGGACGTCCTGGAGGGTCTCCTCGAGGATCGAGCGGAGGCCGCGGGCACCCGTCTCGCGCTCGAGCGCCTTGTCGGCGATCGCGGCGAGCGAGTCGGGGGCGAAGACCAGCTCGATGTCGTCGAACTCGAAGAAGCGGTGGAACTGCCGCGTGAGCGCGTTCTTGGGCTCGGTCAGGATCGTGATCAGGTCGTCCCGGCTGAGCTGGTGGATCGCGGAGATGACCGGCAGGCGGCCGATGAACTCGGGGATCAGGCCGTACTCGACGAAGTCCTCGGGCAGGACCTGCTCGAAGTGCTCGCCGGTGTCCTTGTCCTGGTTCGACGTGACCTCGGCGCCGAAGCCGATGCCCTGGTTGCCGATCCGCTTCTCGATCACGTGGTCGAGGTGGGCGAACGAGCCGCCGCAGATGAAGAGGATGTTCGACGTGTCGATCGTCAGGAACTCCTGGTGGGGGTGCTTGCGCCCGCCCTGCGGGGGCACCGACGCGGTCGTTCCCTCGAGGATCTTCAGGAGCGCCTGCTGCACGCCCTCGCCGGAGACGTCGCGCGTGATCGAGGGGTTATCGGCCTTGCGCGCGATCTTGTCGATCTCGTCGATGTAGATGATTCCGGTCTCGGCCTTCTTCACGTCGAAGTCGGCGGCCTGGATCAGCTTCAGGAGGATGTTCTCGACGTCCTCGCCGACGTAGCCGGCCTCGGTCAGCGCGGTGGCGTCGGCGATCGCGAACGGTACGTTGAGGATGCGGGCAAGGGTCTGGGCGAGCAGCGTCTTGCCGCAGCCGGTGGGGCCGAGCAGCAGGATGTTCGACTTCTGCAGCTCGATGTCGGCCTCGGCGCCGGCGGTCTCGGCGCCCTGCGACATCTGGACGCGCTTGTAGTGGTTGTAGACCGCGACGGAGAGCGCGCGCTTGGAGGTCTCCTGCCCGACGACGTACTCGTTCAGGACCTCGTTGATCTCGACCGGCTTCGGGAGGTTCTCCAACTCGAACGTCGGAGGCGCCGTGAGCTCCTCATCGATGATCTCGTTGCAGAGGTCGATGCACTCATCGCAGATGTAGACGCCCGGGCCGGCGATCAGCTTCTTGACCTGGCGCTGCGACTTCCCGCAGAAGCTGCAGAGGAGCTGCTCGTTTGATTCGGTCGGACGTGCCAGCGGAACTCACTCCCTAGATCGACGTTCTCCGGCCGGCGACCCTCGGACGCAAAGCGTAAAGGACAGCCGGCTCCGGCCTGTGCAGTCTGATTACGCGGTGGGTTTCGGGACTCCTCCCGAGTTCCCATCGGCGGCGCGAATGGGAGATCTGACCCAGCGCCCGATCGTTGGACGCCTAGCTTTGAGCGTCCCAGGCCCGCAGGAAGGGCTCGGGATCGAGGAAGCGCCCGCTGCGCTTGCGCAGCTCGAAGTGGAGGTGGCAGGGAGTGGTCCGCGCGTTCCCGGTCTGGCCCACGTGGCCGACGAGCTGGCCGGTCCGGACCCGGTCGCCGGGGCGCAGCGGAGAGGGGCTGATCAGATGCGAATAGCGGTAGGTCATGCCCTCCTTGCGGGCGGCGATCACGACGAAGTTGCCGTCCAGCCTCGCGTCGTATCGCCGCCGGACGACCGTGCCGCCCCGCGCGGCGACCAGTCGGGTGCCACAGCGCGCGAGGGTGTCGAAACCCTCGTGGACGCGGCCGCCGTTGCGCGCGGCGCCGAACTCGCCGACGGACCCGCGGTAGCCGTGCGCTCCGCGGACGGGATAGACGTGGCCCCGGAGCTGGAGCCGCCCGGCCTGCCGGCTCTCGGCCTTCGAGGGGCCCACCAGGACCCGGTAGCGCCCGTCGGGCGCGGCCCTGCCCCGGTCATCGAGCCCGTTCCAGGTGAGCACGTGCTCGGTGCGGGGCTCCAGGCGCTTCAGGTCGATGCGACGCACCTCGCCGGCGCCCGCGCGCACGAACGCGACCCTGACGTCGCTGGGGGCGTCGGCGGCGAAGCGGAAGCGGACCTCGATCGGTGCGAGGCCGTCGAAGAAGGGGCGCTTCGGGGCGACGGAGGCGTCCTGCAGCCCGAAGCCGTCCGCGGCGCCGGAGGGGGCCGCGAACGCGGCGGTGAGGCTGAGGGTCGCTGCGAGAAGGACTGCGGCGGAGCGGCGAGTCAGAGGCTCAGCGGTGCTCGATGACGCGGTCGACGATGTTGTACTCCTTCGCCTCCTCCGCGCTCATGAAGTAGTCGCGCTCGGTGTCCTTCGCGACCTTCTCGAGGTCCTGGCGGGTGTGCTTGGCGATGATCTCGTCGAGGCGGCGGCGCACGTCGATGATCTCCTTGGCGTGGATCTCGATGTCCGTCGCCTGGCCCTGGAAGCCACCGGAGACCTGGTGGATCAGGATCTTCGAGTTCGGCAGCGCCATGCGCTTGCCCTCCTTGCCGCCGGCGAGCAGCAGCGCGCCCATGCTCATCGCGATGCCGACGCAGATGGTCTGGACGTCGGGCTTGATGAACTGCATCGCGTCGTAGATCGCAAGGCCGGCGTAGACCGAGCCGCCCGGCGAGTTGACGTAGATCGAGACGTCCTTGTCGGGGTCCTCGGACTCGAGGTGGATCAGCTGCGCCACGATCAGGTTGGCAATGTCCTCGGTCACCGGGGTGCCGAGGAAGATGATCCGCTCGTTGAGCAGCCGCGAGTAGATGTCGAACGCCCGCTCGCCGCGGGAGGTCTGCTCGACGACCATTGGGACCAGAGGACTCATGGGGGGCGTGAGCCTAGCAACACGCCCCCACGGGCTTTCCGCGCCACAATGCCGCGAATGGAGCTCCTGACCGTAGGGCACTCCAACCATGGGGAGAAGGAGTTCCTCGAGCTGCTCCGCGGCGCCGGAGTCACCGCGCTCGCCGACGTCCGCGTCAGCCCGCGCTCGCGCTACGAGCATTTCAACCGCTCGGCGCTGGCCGGCTCCCTGGAGGCCGCCGGCATCCACTACGTGTACCTCGGGGAGCAGCTGGGCGGCCGCCGCGAGCCCGTGCCCGGCTCGCCCAACGGCGCCTGGGAGGAGGAGGCATTCCGCGGCTACGCCGACCACATGGCGAGCGAGCAGTTCGCGGCCGGCCTGGCCCGCCTCGAGGAGCTGGCCTCCGACCACCGCGTCGCGATCATGTGCGCCGAGGGCGATTGGCGCCACTGCCACCGCCGGCTTCTCGCCGACGCGCTGGTGGTCGCCGGCCACCCGGTGCTGCACCTCGCCCCCGACGGAGCGATCACCGAGCACGAGCTGAACGAGGCGGCCGTCGTGACCGGCGGGCGCATCACCTATCCGGAGCGGCAGACCTCGCTGGACGTCTGACTAGTCGCCCGGGGTCCAGAGCTCGCGCTTCTCCTCGGGCTCCTTCTCCGGCGTCCAGATCGCCTCGCGGGCCTCGGCCTGCTCGAGCGGGATCGGCTCGGCCGACTCGGAGATGACGTCGAGCGCCTTGCGCATCCGCAGGTCGTCCCTGAGCATGTTCTCGCGGCCGGACCCGCGGATCTCGGCCAGGGCCTCGGCGGGCTCGGGGTGGCCGTGGTCCTCGTGGCCGGGCGGGATCTGGAGGGCGTCGAGCATGTCCTCCTCGCTGATCTCGATCGCCTCGGCCTCGGCGACGGCCTCGAGCACGGCCTCGCGCTTGAGCGCGCGCGAGGCGTCCGGGCGGGCCTCCTCGACGATCTCCTCGCGCGTCTTGCCCTGCATCTGAAGGTAGGCGTTGGGCTCCATCCCCTGCTGGCGCAGGCGGCGCTCGACCCGGTCCCACATCTCGTCGGCGCGGGCCTTGACGATCTCCTCCGGGATGTCGACGGTGGCGTTGGCGACGGCGGCGTCGAGCGCGGCCTCGCGGAAGCGCTCGCGCATCTGGTCCTCCAGGTGCTCCTGCATGCGGCCGCGGATCGCCTCCCGCAGTTCTGCCAGGGTCTCAAACTCGGATGCTTCGGCGGCGAAGTCGTCGTCGAGCTCGGGCAGCTCCTTCTCGCGCACCTCGCGAACGTCGATCTTGAAGATGGCGGTCTTCCCGGCCACCTCCTCTCCCTGGTAGTCGTCGGGAAAGTTGACGGTCGTCTCCTTCTGCTCGCCGCCCGAGGCGCCCTTGACGGCCTCCTCGAACTCCGGCAGCACGCGGCCGGCGCCGATCTCGAGCAGGTAGTCCTTGGCGGCGCCGCCTTCGAACGGCTCACCGTCGATGGTGCCCTCGTAGTCGATCAGCGCGGCGTCACCCTCAGCGGCGGGGCGCTCCACGGGGTTGAGCCGGGCGAAGCCCTCGCGCAGCCGCTCGAGCTCCTCCTGGACGGCCTCGTCCGGAACCTCGGTCTCGGCGCGCCCGACCTCGAGGCCCTTGTACTCGCCCAGCTCCGCGGGCGGCCGGACCGCGACCTCGATCGCGAACTCGAGCGGCTCGCCAGCCTCGGGCAGCTCGCTGAGGTCGAGCTTGGGGTCGCCGACGGCGTTGACGCCGGACTCCGCCATCGCCCGCTCGTACCAGTCGCCGAGCGAGCTCTCGAGCGCCTCGGTCAGGACGGTCTGGCGGCCGAGCCGTTGCAGGACCATCTCGGCGGGGACCTTGCCCTTGCGGAAGCCGGGGATCTTCATCTCCCCGCCCAGCCGCTGGGCCGTCGCCTTCAGCCGCTTGTCGACCTCGGCCGCGTCGACCGCCACCTCGACGCGGGCGCGGGAATCCGGAAGCTCGGTTACGTTCGTCTGCATCGGAACGATGACCTTAGAGGACCGCCCCAGCCATGACCCCGCGGCCCTCCGCCTCTCCCGGCGGGAGCGCGTCGAGGCCTGGGCCCTGACCGGCGCCCCGGGCCGGGCCTGGTCGTTCGCCCGCGACCTCGCGGCCGCGACGCCGCTGATCGCGCGCTACTGGGGCGGGCGAGTCAAGGCGCGCATGCTGCGCGAGCCACCACGCGACTGACCGCTTCCCGGAATACTGGGCGCCGATGCCGGAGGAGAGCCCTGACGCGGTCGGCCGAGCCAACATCGAGGCCCTGAAGCCCGTCTACGCGGAATGGGCCAATGGGAACTTCAGCCCGAAGTTCGACGTGTACTCGCCCGAGATGGAGTGGGGCTGGTCGGGGGAGTTCCCGGGTCTGGACGCCGTCTCCCCCGACCCGGATGCGCTCCGCAGCAGCCGCCTCGCCGCCTGGCTCGACCCCTGGGAGGACTGGCGCTGCGAGGCCGAGGAATACGTCGCCGCCGGCGACTCGGTCATCGTCCTCTGCCGCTACTCCGGGCGCGGCAAGGAGAGCGGGGTCCGCGTCGATACGGACGGCGCGCACCTTTGGACGCTGAAGGATGGGAAGGTCGTGCGACTGGAGGTGTTCTCGGACCGGGCGCGGGCGCTGGAGGCCGCCGGGATCGAGCGCTAGCTACTCGCTCGCGTAGCCCAGGATCGAGCGGTCGATCAGCCACTCGACCGGGGCGACGTCGTCGGTGTAGACATCGCCGCCGGGGAGGCGGGGCTCGATGCGCTCGGACTCCGTGGCGGCGAGCACGCGCAGGTCGCCGGGCAGGCTCGGGACCGCATCGGCGAGGCGCTGGCCGTCGGCGCGGCCGTCGGTGGCGAGCAGGAGGGTGTTGCTGTCCTCGATCGGATCGCGGATGACGGTCTCGAAGACATCGGCCATGGTGGCGCCGAGGACCTTCTCGAGATCGTCGCTGCCCTCGGGGTGGCCGGCGTTGACGATGACGACGCCGCCTGGGGCGAGCCTCTCCTGGGCCAACTCGAAGAACTCCTTGGTCGCCAGGTAGAAGGGGATGTAGGGCTGGCGGTAGGCGTCGACCATGATCACGTCGTAGCCGCCGCCCGAGTCCTCGAGCCAGGGGCGGGCGTCCTCGTGGAAGGTCTCGAGGTTGGGGTTGTCGAGGCCGAAGTAGCGCTCGCCGAGCTCGGTCAGCTTCGCGTCGATCTCGACGCCGTCGATCTCGGTGCCGGGGAAGTAGTGGCCGTAGGCGCGGGCGGTGGTGCCGGCGGCGTTGCCGAGGATCGCCATCTTCCGCGGCGGCTCGGAGCGGCCGGCGAACGGAAGCACCAGGTAGCCGTCCCAGACGTTGTCGGTGAGGTAGCTGCCGGGCCGGTAGAGCGAATGGACCGCAAGGCCCTCGTTGAGCTCGAGCGCGACGTCACCGTCCTCCTCCTCGATCACGCGGATGTACTGCTCCTCCGTCTCGCCCTCCCAGAGGACCTCCTCGCCGTCGGTCGCCTTGACGGTCCCGACCGGGACCGCGATCACCAGCGCCAGCGCGACAGGGAGCGCGAAGTAGCGCCAGCCGAGCCCGGCGACCGCCACCAGCGCCAGCGCGATGGCGAAGATCAGGAAGGTCCGCTGGGTCCCGACGAACGGGATCAGCACGAGCGCGGCCAGCATCGTCCCGAGCAGGGACCCGACCGTCGAGACGGCATAGAGGCGGCCGGCCGTGCGGCCCGAGTGCTCGACGTCGGGGACGGCGAGCCGGATCGCCCACGGCGCGGCGGTCCCCAGCAGGACGACGGGGATCGCGATCAGGAACAGCACGCCGACGAGCGAGCCCACGAAAGCGCCGGCGGAGATCGAGTCGAGGGCGTCGTTGGCGACGTCGAAGAAGGGCCGGGCCGCGAAGGGGACGACGGCGATGAGAACCGCGGCGGCACCGATCGTGAGGCAGAGCTCGCGCAGCCGCGGATAGCGGTCCCCGAGGCGGCCCCCGAGCCAGTACCCCGCGGAGAGCGCGACCAGGACGACGCCGATCGTGTTGGCCCAGACGATCGTGGAGGCGCCGAAGAACGGGGCCATCAGGCGGGCGGCGGCGATCTCGGCGCCGAGGCTGACCGTGCCGACCACGAAGACCAGCAGGTAGAGGAAGCGGTTGTCCCTCATGCGTTGCGGATGCGCTCCTCGAGGCGGGCGCCCTGGCCGGCGCTCACGGCGCGCTCGGCGCGGCCCTCGGGCAGCTCCACCCCGCGCTCCTCGGCGAGCTCGATCAGGCGCTGGCGCTCGGTGTCCTGCTTCGCCCAGAGGAGGAAGAGCCAGCACAGGATCCCGAGCGTGACGAAGCCGCCCTCGATCATCATGATCGTCCCGGCCGTGCCCTGGTCTGAGAGCGCCGAGATCCCGAAGTCCGCCTCGCCGGGGGCGTAGTCGGGATAGAAGACGGTGTTCGACCACATGAAGACGTTCGCGAGGACGGTGCCGGTGAAGCGGACGCCCACGACGTATCCGAGCTTGGCGCCGATCCCGAACCAGGCGGGCTTCGGCAGCGGCCCGAACAGCGGCATCCACATCAGGATCCCGAAGCCGATGAAGCACATGTGCTGGAGCGCGTGGACCGATTCGCTCGAGAGCGACGCCTGGTAGAGCGACGGGATGTGCCAGATGTAGAGGCTCGCCGCCCACAGGGGCAGCGCCACGAGCGGGTGGACGAGGATGCGCAGCCGGTCGATCACGCGGATCGCGAGCAGCGGCTGCAGCAGCGGCCCGGTCAGCCCGGCCACGATCAGGCCCGCCGCGATGTCGCCGATCAGCAGGTGCTGGGCCATGTGGGCGAGCAGCAGCTCGCCGCCCATGTGCGAGAGCGGAGAGACCAGCCCGGCCGCGATCAGGATGATGCCCGCGGCGAAGCAGGCAGCCCGCCACACGGGGACCGGCCGGCCCTCCTCGGCGAGCGTGCGGGAGCGGAAGAGATAGGCCGCCGCGACGACGGTCAGGCCGGCCACCTGAAGCGGCTCGATGGTGCCACCGCCGACGTGGCCCAAGAACGTGCTCATCGCAGCCCAGGCTACCGGGGCGTCGGCCCCGGCCGGCGTGCTGCTAGAGCCAGCGGATGCGGTGGAAGAAGCCGCTCAGCGCCGCGACGCAGAGCGCCATCGCCCCGAGCGCGAGCGGGTAGCCCGCACGCAAGCCGAGCTCGGGCATGTGGGTGAAGTTCATCCCGTAGACGCTCGCGATGAAGGTGGGGACGGCGATGATGGCGGCGACGGCGGAGATCTTCTTGACGACCTCGTTCTGGCTGACGCTCACCAGCGCCAGGTTCGCCTCGAGCACGCTGGTGAGAAGCTCGCGCTGGGTGTTGACCTGCTCGTCGACGCGGCGCGCGTGGTCGTGGACGTCGCGGAAGAAGCGCCGCATGTCCTCGGGGATGACCGAGTAGGCGCCGCGCTGGAGCGAGTCGAGCGGGCTGAGCAGCGGCCAGACCGCGCGATGGAACTCGATCACCTCGCGCTTGAGGCGGTAGATGCGCTGGGTCGGCGCCGGGTTGTCGTCGTCGAAGACGTCGTTCTCGACCTCCTCGATGTCGTCGTCGATGCCGTCGACGACCGGCGCGTAGTCGTCGACGACCTTGTCGAGGATCGCCCAGACCGCGGCCGATGGCCCCAGCTTCAGCAGGTCGGGGCGGCTCTCCAGGCGCGCCCGCGCCGTCGAGAGCTCGCTGCCCGGCCCGTGGCGGACCGTGATCACGTAGCCGGGCCCGGTGAAGACGTGGATCTCGCCGAAGTGGACCTCCTCGGCGTCCTCGTGGTAGTGCGCGGTGCGCAGGACGATGAAGTACGAGTCGTCGTAGTCCTCGATCTTCGGCCGCTGGTGGGCGCGGTGCGCGTCCTCGACCGCGAGCTCGTGCAGCCCGAACAGCTTCTCCAGCCGGCCGAGCTCGCCCGGACCGGGATCGGCCAGGCCGATCCAGACGAACTGGTCTCCGCCCGCCTTGGCGAGCTGGGCCGCCCGCTCTGGCGTGAGCTCGCCTTCGTTCTGGCGCCTGCCGCCGGCGTAGTGGGCGCAGTCGACGATCACGCGCCGAGACTTCGACGCTGCACCCCGGGTTCCCCCGCGGCGCCAGGCGTATCCCGGCCGCCTCGGCCCTAGGATCCGGCCATGGCCCGGGTCCTGTTCGTCTGTCTGCACAACGCCGGGCGCTCGCAGATGAGCCGGGCGCTGTTCGACCGCGCGGCGGCGGGGCGCCACGAGTCCGCGAGCGCCGGCACCACCCCGGGCGACGCCGTGCACCCCGAGGTCGTCGAGGCCATGCGGGAGCTCGGCATCGACGTCAGCGGCGAGCGGCCCAAGAAGCTGACCGACGAGCTGGCCCGGTGGGCCGACGTCGTCGTGACGATGGGGTGCGGGGACGAATGCCCCTACATACCCGGGAAGCGCTACCTGGACTGGGACCTCGAGGACCCGAAGGGCCGCCCGCTCGACGAGGTCCGCGCCACGCGCGACGACATCCAGGACCGGGTCGAGAGCCTGATCACCGAGCTCGACGCGGCCTGATTGCCGCGCTGCTTGCGGCTTCTTTTTCCCTTCGCCGAGGGCGAACCGCTGTCCGGGGCTTCCACGGAAAGTTAGGCTCGCCCCGCCCCGGGGAGCGTGACCGAGGGCGCGTCCAATCGAAGAGAGGGGAACCGTGAAGCTCGTGATCGGCATCGTCCGGCCGGAGAAGGCGAACGACGTCCTCGAGGCCCTTTACCGGGCCAAGGTGCGCGGCGTCTCGCTGAGCCGCGTCCGAGGGCACGGCGGGGAGCTCGACCGCGTTGAGACGTACCGCGGTACCACCGTCCAGATGGGCCTGGCCGACAAGATCCGCTTCGAGATCGCGGTCTCCGATCAGTTCGTAGAGCCGACGATTCGGGCGGTCAGCGAGGGCGCCCGGACCGGCGACGTCGGCGACGGGAAGATCTTCGTGCTGCCGCTCGAGCGGGTCGTCCGGATCCGCACCTCCGAGACCGATGACGCCGCCGTGACCCCGGTCGGTCCCTGATGGAGGCGCTGACGCAAATCCCCATCCTCGCCCAGGCCGCCGAGGTCGACACGGGCGACACCGCCTGGATGCTCGCGGCAACCGCCCTGGTGCTGCTGATGACGGTCGGGCTCGGGCTCTTCTACGCGGGGCTGGTGCGCGCGAAGAACACCCTCAACACCTTCATGATGTGCATCGCCGCGCTGGCGATCGCCACCGTCACCTGGGCGGCGGTCGGCTACTCGCTCGCGTTCGACGGCACCGGTGACCTGATCGGCGGACTCGGCTACGTCGGCCTCCAGGACGTGACGTTCGAGCCGCGCGCAGGCACCACCATCCCCCACCTGGTCTTCTTCGCGTTCCAGGCCACGTTCTGCATCATCACCGTCGCGCTGATCTCCGGCGCCGTCGTGGAGCGGATGCGCTTCGGGGCGTACATGGTCTTCGCCGCGCTCTGGTCGGTCCTCGTCTACTCCGTGCTCGCCCACTGGGCCTTCGGCGGCGGCTGGCTGATCGAGGGCGGGACGCTCGACTTCGCCGGCGGCGTCGCGGTCGAGATGGGCTCCGGGTTCTCGGCCCTCGCCGCCGCGCTGGTCGTGGGGGCCCGCAAGGACTACGGCCGGCTCGCCCTGCTCCCCCACAACGCGGTCTTCGTGCTGCTCGGAGCCGGGCTGCTGTGGTTCGGGTGGTTCGGGTTCAACGGCGGCAGCGGCTTCTCGACCGGCGACGCAAGCGTGCTCGCATTCGTCAACACGATGCTCTGCCCCGCCTGCACCCTGCTCGTCTGGTTCGCGCTCGACCTGATCCGCGGCCGCCACATCACGGCGATCGGCGCCGCGACCGCGATCATCGTCGGCTGCGTTCTGATCACCCCGTCGGGCGGCTTCATCAGCCCCGGCTGGGCGATGGCGCTCGGCGCCCTCGGCGCGCTGCCCTGCTACGGGCTGATCGTCTGGCGGCCGCGCACGCGCGTGGACGAGACGCTGGACGTCCTCGCCGCGCACGGCCTCGCCGGCTTCACCGGCATCCTCGCGATCGGGTTCGTCGCGCAGGCCTCGTGGAACGGCGTCTCGGACGGGCTCTTCTACGGCAACGCCGACCAGCTCTGGGACCAGGTCCTGGCCGCGGCCGCCGCCCCGGCCTACGCGTTCGCCGCGACCTTCGCGCTGCTGAAGCTGATGGGCGCGCTGATGCCCCTGCGCGTCACCGAGGCCGAGGAGGCCCAGGGCCTCGACGTCACGCAGCACGGCGAGGAGGCCTATGCCTCCGGCGAGGGCGCGATCCTCGTCACGCCGGAGGGCGACGAGGAGGGCGGCCTGCTGGTGGCGGACCCGACCTGACGCTGACGCGGCCCGAGGGGGGGAGCCGTAGATGCAGGCGCGATACTCCGTGGCCGATGAAGCTCTACGTCTGCTGGGGAACGTTCCGTCCCGACAAGGGTCACCCTTGCGGCGAGGCCCACAAAGCCCTGGCCACCGCGGGCTATGAGCCGAAGGTGATCAGGACCGGTGGCTGTTACCGAACCGACCCGCTCTTCGCAGGGCGGCGCGAGGTCAAGCGACTGACCGGCAACTACAAGGTGCCCACGCTCCTACTCGACGACGGCACGGTCATCGACGGCTCGGAGAACATCACCCGGTGGGCGCGGCAAGCAAAGCCGCCGAGCCACCGGAGCAGCGCGATCGGTGAACGCCCACCCTCGTAGAGGCGTCTTGCACGCCAATCACGTCAGGTTTGCTCAGTGGCCGTCTATTACTTCTTTCGCTTCGAGCCCTTCCGCTTCTTCTTGCGCTTCCTCTTCCGTGCCCTGGCGCGGGCCCCGGCGGGGGCCCCGGCGGCGGCGCCGGCGGCGGCCGCGACACCGCGGGACGCCAAGGCGTCGGGCTGACCGGGCTGCGGCGGCCCGATGCGGTACGGCCGCATCATCTCGTTGTCCTCGTGCTCGACGATGTGGCAGTGCCAGACGAA
>DASSYK010000156.1:0-2691 GCA_035703345.1 Solirubrobacterales bacterium | reverse complement strand
CGATCGCATGCTCGACGACTCCTTGACCCGGCTCGCCTCCGAGGCGGCGATCCGGCTCAGCGCGCTGGTCGCCGGCGGCGACCAGATCCCCTTCGACGTCGATGCGGAGAGCGGCGAGGATGCCGCCTTCTACAGCTACCGGCCGCTGACGTCGCGTTACGTGCGCGAGCGCGAGAGCGAGCTGCGGGGGCTGGAGGCGTTCGGCCCGGCCCGCGATGCGGTCGCCGCCGCCGGTATCGCCGCCGCCTACCTGGAAGCGCGCGGGGAGACGGTCCCCGGCGATCCCGGCGAGCGTGCCGCGACGATGCTCTGCGCATTCCTCGCCTCGCTCTGGGACGGCTGCACCGAGCTCGCGCTCGACCACGAGCGGCTGGTCAACGCCCTCGCCGTGCTGGAGGCCGAGACGCGCGGCGCCGAGGAGGCGGACGTCCTGATCGCGCCGCTGGTCGGGCTGCGGATGTCGCTGCCCCGCCTCGCCCTTCCCCACGGCATTCAGATCGTCCGCGCCGATGCGATCGAGGCGCCGGTGGAGGCGATGCGCAGCGAGGGCATGGGCCGCGCCGCCTGGGAGCCGCAGTTCCTGGCCCTGGCCGAGCAGGGCGAGGAGGCGGAGAGCGCCGGTGCCGCGATGCAGCAGCTCCACGAGCTGATCAGCGTCATGCACCTCTTCAAGGGGGGGAGCATCGGGCTCGGCCCCTACGCGTTCGCCCCCACCGGCGAGGGCCGCTGGGCCCGCCTGGCGACCGGCGCCCCCGCCACCCGCTCGGGTGGCTACGAGCTGAGCGAGGACGAGGCGGTGCAGCTGGCCGAGTTTGCCGCTGCGCTGGAGGCGCGTCCCGACCCAGACGGCGCTCTCGCCTGGGCCGTCGCGCGCTTCGAGCTGGGCTGCGGACGGGGCTCGGCGCTGGAGGGCCTCAGCGACCACCTGCTCGCGCTGCGCGCGGTGCTCGACGGCCAGGGGCCGGTCGGCGCCTCGCTGCCGATGCGCGCCTCGGCGCTTCTCGCCTGTGAGGAGCTCGACCGGATCGAGGCGCGCGAGCGGATCGAGGCGGCGCTGGAGCTGGAGCGCTCGCTGATGAACGGAACCCAGTCGCTACCCGGCCTGGCGATGGCGAGCTGGCTGGAGGAGGGCGTGCGGCGGCTCCTGCGCGATGCGGCCCTCGGCGAGATCGGCGCCGATCTCGGCACCGCCGCCGACGAGACGCTGATCGCAACCGGCCTGCAGGACGGCGACGGGTCGATCGCGGAGACGATTTCAGAGTGGGACACACCCGACACGGGAGAGGTGGAGGAGCCAGTGACGTCACAGCATCGAGTGCACCACGAGCCGGCCGGCGAGCACACCGGTCAGGAGACCCGCATCCTCGAGCCGATTCCGGGCGAGGGCGAGATCCGCATCACCGCAACCCCCTGGCTGGACGAGGTCGAGGTGCCCGAGAGCACGCTCGACTTCCCCGCGATCGAGGGCGACGTCCAGCACCGCGAGCGGATCGACACCCCCCGCGTGCGCCATCTCTTCCCGGTCCCCGAGGACGCGGACTGGGAGGTACGCGAGCTGAAGTACGACCACTACGGCCGCGAGGCCGGTTAGGCCTGGCCGGCGGCTATCTGGATTCGCTCCTCGCTCGAGGCGAACAGGTAGCGGTTGATCTCGGCCAGGCCGGCGAGGTCGTGGACGTCCTCGTCGAGGTAGGGGACGCGGATCACGCCCTTGGTGCGCAGCTCGTCGGCGAGGCGCTCGATGTTGCGGGCGTCGCGCTCGGCCAGGGCCTGGTAGTCGGCGAAGTTGCCGGCGGCCCGGCCGGCGAGGTCCTCGTCGCCCAGCGCCCCGGCCAAGGCCGCCTCGAGGTCGGCACCGTCGCCGCGCAGGCGCTCGGCCGGGTAGTGGACCTTGTTGACGATGACGCCGCCGAAGGGAAGCTTTGCCTCGACCAGCTTGCGGTGGAAGTAGACGGCCTCGTCGACCGGCTCGCCCTGCGGTCCGCAGACGACGAGGAAGCAGGTGCGCCTGTCCGCCAGCAGGCTGTTGACCCGCTTGGCGCGGGCCTGGAAGCCGTCGACCATGCCGCTGAAGGCGTTGAAGAACTCGGCCAGGTCGGCGAGAAGGTCGAAGCCGACGATCCGCTTGAAGACCGACAGCGCGACCGAGGCGCCGCGGCCGGCGACCTTCGCGGCCAGCCCGGTCGGGCGCATGAAGACGCGCAGCGAGCGGCCTTCGATGAACTGGGTGAGCCGCCTCGGGGCGTCGAGGAAGTCGAGCGCGTTGCGGGTCGGCGGCGTGTCGAGGACGAGCAGGTCGAAGCGCCCCTCGGTGTGCAGCTCGAAGAGCTTCTCCATCGCCATGTACTCCTGCGAGCCGGCCAGGGCGCTGGAGATCTGCTGGTAGATGCGGTTGTTGAGGACGCGGTCGCGGGCCTCATCGTCGGGGGCCTGGCGGGCGACGAGCTCGTCGAAGGTGGCCTTGGCGTCGAGCATCATCGCCCACAGCTCGCCCTTGATCTCGATCCCGTGGCGCTCGAACAGCTCCGGGTCGACCTGCCTGGCCTCGTTGCCGAGCTCCTTCAAGCCCAGCGAGTCGGCGAGCCGCTTCGCCGGATCGATCGTCAGCACCGCGACCTTCCTGCCGCGCGCCGCGAGCCCGGCCGCGAGCGCCGCCGAGGTCGTTGTCTTGCCGACTCCGCCCGACCCCGC
>DASSYK010000133.1:0-12778 GCA_035703345.1 Solirubrobacterales bacterium | reverse complement strand
GGCGTTCCCATTGACGCGGCGCGGCGCGGACGATAACGGTCCGGGCCCTCACACGACCGCTCCGCCCCTCCGCGCTCAGAGGGAGCCGCGGAGAGCCAGCACGCGCTCGACGGAGCGCTCGAAGCTGGCGCGATCCAGCGTCCCGGAGATGACCGCGCGACGCAGGGCCGTGGCGGCCCGCATGGCAGCGTCGCAGTGGACATAGAGGAGGAGATCGCTTCCCGCCGCGGCCGCGCGGACCGCCACCTTCGCATCGCCGGACCCGCCGCGGGCGCCGGGGGTCTCGAGCGAGTCGGTGATCGACACGCCGGTGAAGCCCAGCCTGCCGCGAAGCTCGCCCGTGGTGATGCGCCGCGACTGCGACGCGGGCAGCATCCCCGCGCCGAGCCGCGGGTAGCGCGCCGAGGAGACCATCACGAGCCTGCCCCCGGCCGCCGCGAACGACTCGTACGGCCTCTCGTCGACACGGCGCAGCGTCCCGGCCCCGAGGCGGATGCTCGACGGCCGCAGGTCGGTGTTGTCCGCGGTCGCGCCGAGGCCGGGGAAGTGCTTGGCCGTCGCGGCCACCCCGGCCGCCTGCAGCCCCTCCGCGAAGGCGGTTCCGGCCCTCGCCACCCGGCCGGGCTTCGAGCCGAACGCCCGGCGCTGGTCGGCGATGAAGCCGCCGGGGCGCGCGACGTCCAGGACGGGGGCGAGGTCGACGTTGATGCCGGCGGCGGCCAGCGAGGCCCCGGTCGCCTCGCCCTGGCCGCGCGCGAAGGCCGGGCCGCGGGCGCCCATCACGGCCGCGCTCGCCTGCGGCGGCCCCGGCAGCCGCTTGACGAGCCCGCCCTCCTGGTCGACCGAGACGATCACGGGCTGGCGCAGGCCCTCGGGCCGCCGGGTCGCCTGGAGCGCCCCGGCGAGCCTCGCCACCTGGCCGCGGCTGCGGACGTTGTCCTCGAACAGGATCACCCCGGCGAGCTCGCCCCGCTCCGCGACGCGCAGCAGGCTCCGCGGCGCGCGACGGCCGTCGAACCCGCAGACGACCCGCTGGCCGGCGAGCTGGCGCGGCGTCAGGGCGGCGGCTGCCGACGGCTCCGCGGCCGGCGCCGCCCTGGGCTCGCGGCCCCAAGCGCAGCTGAGCGCGAGCCCGGCCGCCACGGCCGCCAGCGCGACCCCCGCTGCTCCCGCCCTGCTCACCCGGCCAACCTTAGCCCGGGACGGCGCCGCCCCGCGCGGCGCCGTCCGGGCCCCTTCCTAGCCTTGCCGCGACCCAAGGCCCGGCAAGAAGGGAAGGAGGCGCATGCCACCATTGATCAGCTTCGAAGAGGCGCTCGCGCTCGGCGAGCTCACGGACCACGAAGAGATCGGCGCGCTCGTCGAACGCGCCTGGCAGGTGCGCACCGACCGCTTCGGCGACTCGACCGACATGTGCTCGCTCGTCAACGCCAAGTCCGGAGGCTGCGCCGAGGACTGCGGCTTCTGCGCCCAGTCGCGCTACGCCGAGGCGGACACGCCGATGCACGCGATGATGGAGCCGCAGCAGATCCTCGAGCACGCGAAGGCCGCCGAGGCTGCCGGCGCCCACCGCTTCTGCATGGTCACCCAGGGCCAGGGCCTCTCCAAGCGCGACTTCCAGAAGATCCTCGAGGGCGCGCGGCTCGTCTCCGAGCACACCAACCTGAAGCGCTGCGCCTCGATCGGCCACATGTCGGCGCAGCGGGCCAGGCAGCTCAAGGACGCCGGGATCCAGCGCGTCCACCACAACGTCGAGACCTCGAAGTCGTACTACCCGGAGGTCTCCACCACCGTGCGCTACGAGGGGCGGATCAGGACCATCGACGCGGTCAAGGAGGCCGGCCTCGAGAGCTGCGTCGGCGGGATCCTCAACCTCGGCGAGTCGGAGCGCCAGCGGGTCGAGATGGCATTCGAGCTGGCCGAGATCGAGCCCGACTCGGTCCCCATCAACCTGCTCAATCCGCGCACCGGTACCAAGTTCGGCGAACGGGAGATGATGGATCCGTGGGAGGTCGTGAAGTGGGTCGCGATCTTCCGCCTGATCCTGCCCGACTCGCTCTTCCGCCTCTGCGGCGGCCGCGTCGAGAACCTGGGCGAGCTGCAGCCGCTCGCGGTCAAGGCAGGCCTCAACGGGGTGATGATGGGGAACTTCCTCACCACTCTGGGCGTCGAGCCCGCCGAGGACCGCGCGATGTTCGAGGAGCTGGGGCTGAACGTCGCCCGTCAGACCGACAACGGCGCGAACCCCCGCCCCGACAACCGCTCCGGCTGGCTCGAGGGCGAGACCCCCGCCACCCCGATCGACGAGCTGATCGACAGCCGGGCCGAAGCGAACTTCTGGGATCCCTCCACGCAGCTGCGCGTGATCAAGAAGAAGGGCAGGGTCCCGGCCTACCCCAGGCCGAAGGAACCGGCCGGCTGGGGAGACTGATGCCGGACCTCGGGGACGTCCTCGAGGGGCTGCGCGAGAGCGGGCTTTACCGGCGCCTGCGCATGGTCGAGAGCCCCCAGGGCCCGGAGGTGCTGCTGGACGGCGAGCCCGTCCTGCTGCTCTGCTCGAACAACTACCTCGGGCTGGCCGACCACTCACGTGTGCGCTGCGCGGCCTCGGACGCCGCCATGCACTGGGGCGCGAGCGCCGGCGCCTCGCGGCTGGTCTCGGGGACGATGCCGCTGCACGCCGAGCTGGAGGGGCGGCTGGCCGAGTTGAAGGGCAAGCCCGCGGCGCTGCTGTTCGGCTCGGGCTACCTCGCCAACGCCGGCGTGGTCTCGGCGCTCGCGCGCGAGGGTGAGATCGTCTTCTCCGACGAGCTCAACCACGCCAGCATCATCGACGGCTGCCGCCTCGCCAGGGCGGAGACCTTCGTCTATCGGCACGGCGACACAGGGCACCTCGCCTGGGGCCTGAAGCGCGCCGGCGAGCGCGCCTCGCTGATCGTCACCGACGGGATCTTCTCCATGGACGGCGACATCGCTCCCCTGCCGGAGCTGGCCGACCTGTCCCGCAGGCACCGCTGCCGCCTGATGGTCGACGAGGCCCACGGCACCGGCTGCATCGGGCCGGAGGGCCGCGGCGCGGTCGCGGCCGCCGGCGTCGGCGATCAGGTCGACGTCGTGATGGGCACCCTCGGCAAGGCGCTCGGCAGCTACGGTGCCTACGTCTGCGGGTCGCAGCAGCTCGTCGAGTACCTCGTCAACGTCTCCCGGCCCTTCATCTACTCGACCGCGCTGCCTCCGTCCGTCGTCGCCGCCGCGTCGGCCGCGCTGGAGCTGATCGCCGAGCGGCCGGGGCGCGTCGAGCGCCTGGCCGCCAACGCCGACGCGCTGCGCGCGGGACTGCGCGAGGAGGGGTTCGACGTCCCTGACCACGGCACCCAGATCGTGCCCCTGATCGTCCGCGGCGCCGACGACGCGATGGCCCTCTGCGAGCGCGCCCTCGAGCACGGCGTCTTCGCCCAGGCGATCCGGCCGCCCACGGTCCCGCGCGGCACCAGCCGCCTGCGGATGACCGCGATCGCGACCCACAGGGTCGCCGACCTGCGCCGCGCCGCGCGCGTGATCGGCGAGGCCGCACGCGAGCTGGGGCTGGCCCCGCGAGTCGCGGAGCGGGGGGAGGCGGCGACTGCGGCGGGAGGGGCGGGCGCGGGAGGGTGCCCGGGCATCGCGAGGCGCGCGACCCCCGTCGAGGCCGCGAAGCCGCCCGCGCACCCGGGGGCCGAGCCGCCGCCGGACGCCTCCCTGCCCCGCGCCGCCTGAGCGCCCGGTGCGGGGCGTCTTCGTCACGGGCACCGGCACCGAGGTCGGCAAGACGGTCGTCGCGGCTGTGCTGGCGCGTGCCCAGGCCGCCGCCGGCCGCCGGGTCCACGTCTTCAAGCCGGCGGTCAGCGGGCTCGACGGCCATCCCGCCGAAGCCGCCGGTGGCGGCTGGGCGCGCGCCGCCGAGCTGCCCGACCACGAGCTGCTCCGCCTCGCCGCCGGCAGCGACCAGGGCGACGGCGAGATCGCGCCCTACCGCTACGGCCCGCCGGTCTCGCCGCACCTGGGGGCCGAGATGGCCGGGGAGGCGATCGAGCCCGAGCGGCTGGCCGCCGCGGCCCGGGCCGCCGCCGACGGCGCGGAGGTGCTCGTCTGCGAGGGAGTCGGCGGATTCCTGGTCCCGCTCGCCGGCCGCTACCTCGTACGGGACCTGGCGCGCGCGCTGGCGCTCGCCGTCGTCGTGGTCGCCTCCCCCGGCCTGGGCACGATCAACCACACGCTGCTGACGATCGAGTCGGTCCGCGCCGCCGGCCTCGAGGTCGGCGCCGTGGTGCTCAACCCGTGGCCCGAGAGTCCCTCGCGGATGGAGGAGTCCAACCGCGCCACCATCGCCGAGCTGGGCGGCGCCCCGGTCAGGACCCTGGCGCGCCTGGACCTGACCGCACCCGAGACCTGGCCGGCGCTCTAGCCGGCCTCGGCCGCCGGGGTGACCTGGGCCGCGGCCTGGCGCTGGGCCGCGTCGTCGGGGCGCTTCGCGCGGCCTCCGCGCAGCATCGTGATCGCGACCACGAAGCCCACGACGACGACTGCGGCGGCCAGGAGCATCGCGCTGCCGAGCGCGTCGACGAACTGGGCCCGGGCGGCGTCGGGGCCGCCGACCAGGCTGGCGGGGTCGAACCCGGAGCCGAGCTGGGACTGGAAGATGGCGCCGGTGGCGGCTACGCCGACCGTGCCGCCGACCATGCGCGACATCTGCAGGACACCGGACGCAACGCCGGCCTTCTGGACGCTGACGGCGTTCATCGCGGCCGTCGACATCGGCGACATCACCAGCGCGATGCCGAGGCCCATGAGGATGAACGGGAACAGCAGGCCGCTGTAGGTGGTGTCCGTGTCGATGCGCGAGAACAGGAACATCGAGACGCTGAGGGTGGCGAGGCCGAAGCCCATCGGCCAGACCGGGCCGAGGCGGTCGGACAGGCGCCCGGCCAGCGGGGCCACGGCGGCGATCACCATCGTCGTCGGCAGGAACCTGACCCCCGCCTCGAGCGCCCCGAAGCCGAGGATGTCCTGCATGTAGATCGCCATGAAGAAGAAGGCGCCCATCATGGCGAAGGTGATGATGAAGGCGACCATGGTCGAGCCGATGAACTGGCGCGTGCGGAAGAGGGCGAACTCGACCATCGGCGCGCGGGCCCGCAGCTCGATCGCGACGAAGGCGGCGAGGGCCGCGAACCCGCCGCCGAACAGGCCGATGATCTCGAGCGAGCCCCAGCCCCAGCTGTTGCCCTCGATCAGTGCGAGCACGATCGCGGTGAGTCCCGCCGTCAGAGCCACGACGCCCGGATAGTCGACCCTGCGGTCGACCGTCTCGTCGCGCGACTCCCGCACCGCGAAGACGGTGGCGAGCACGGCGCCGACCGCGACGGGGAGGTTGATGAAGAAGATCGCCTGCCAGCCCACGTGCTGGGTGAGGAAGCCGCCGACCACGGGGCCGATCGACAGGGCGAGCGCCGAGACTCCGGCCCAGGTGCCGATCGCCTTGCCGCGCTCGGAGGCGGGGAAGGCGTGGGTCACGATCGAGAGGGTCGCCGGCATCATCAGCGCCGCGCCGATGCCCTGGACCGCGCGCGAGGCGATCAGCATCTCGGAGTTGGCGGCGAGGCCGGCGGTGGCCGAGGTGACGGCGAAGATCACGACGCCGAGCAGGAACATCGAGCGCCGGCCGAAGATGTCGCCGAGGCGGCCGCCGGTGGCGATCAGCACCGCAAAGGTGAGGGTGTAGCCGTTGACGATCCACTCGAGGTCGCCGATGTCGGCGTCGAGGTCGCGCTGGATCGACGGCAGCGCGACGTTGACGACCGTGTTGTCGAGCATGACCATGAACAGCGCGAAGCACATCGCTCCGAGGGTCCACCACTTGCGGTTGTCGTCGGTGATCAGGTGGCGGTAGCGGGTCATCTCGGTCCCGCCTTCTTCGCATAGGTCTCATAGATCTCGGCGAGCTCGGGGCGGCGCAGCAGGGTCTCGAGCGCGCTTTCGAGCTCGCGGCGCTCATCGGGCTCGAGCGTGGCGGCGAACTCCTCGATCCCGGCCAGGCGCGCGGCCATGATCCGCTCGGCGAGGTCGCGCCCCTTCGCGGTCGGCGCCAGCCGGCGCACCCGCCGGTCGGCGGAGTCCTCGAGCCGGGAGGCGAGCCGCTTGCGCACGAGGCCGTCCACTGCCCGGCTGGCCGACGCGGGAGAGACCCCGAGGGTCTCGGCGAGGCCGGTGACGGTCGCGCCCGCCCCCTCGCCCGGGCCCTCGAGCGCGAGCAGCGCCTTCGTCTGGACGAAGCTGAGCCCGCTCTCGTCGATGACCCGCACCACGTCCCCCGCGTGGCCGCGGAAGGCGAGCAGGATCATCGAGCCGAGCTTCAGCGCCAGGTCCTGGTCCCGGGAGGTCGGTGCCTTGCGATTCGCCGCTGCTTCCATTACGTGAATGGTTGCAGAATTGAAAGCTTTTCTGAAGTGAAAGCTATGTGAGGTCGATCACAGAGTTACCCCGCTTCTCCATCCGGGGCTGGTCCTAGATTCAGACACGGCGGATGAGCACCGAAGCCCAGCTCGATCACTGGCATGTCTGGCACCCGTTCACCCAGCAGCGCGACTGGGTCGGCGAGGACCCCGTGATGATCGAGCGCGGCGAGGGCAACGAGCTGATCGACACCGAGGGCAACCGCTACCTCGACGGCGTCTCCTCGCTGTGGTGCAACATCCACGGGCACCGTCATCCGGTCATCGACCAGGCGGTCCGCGACCAGCTCGACAAGATCGCCCACTCGACGATGCTCGGGCTCTCCCACCCCGGGGCGGCCGAGCTGGCCGCGCGCCTGGTGGAGATCGCCCCGCCGGGGCTCTCGCGCGTCTTCTACTCGGACTCCGGCTCCACCGCCGCGGAGGTCGCCCTGAAGATGGCCTTCCAGTACTGGCAGCACCGCGGCGGGCAGCACGTGCGGCGCCGCAGTTTCGTCTGCCTCACCGACGGCTACCACGGCGACACGATCGGCTCGGTCTCCGTGGGCGGCATGGACCTCTTCCACTCGACCTTCGAGCCGCTGCTCTTCGAGTCCCACCGGGCCCGCTCGGGCGACATCGACCACATGGCCGAGCTGATCGCCCGGCACGAGGAGGAGCTCGTCGCGGTCATCGTCGAGCCGCTGGTCCAGGGGGCGGCCGGGATGGTGATGCACCCGCCCGGCTACCTGCGCGCGGTCCGCGAGCTCTGCGACCGCCACGGGGTCCTCCTGATCTGCGACGAGGTGGCGACGGGCTTCGGCCGCACCGGGACGATGTTCGCCTGCGAGCAGGAGTGCGTCTCACCCGACCTGATGTGCGTCGCCAAGGGGCTCACCGGCGGCTACATGCCGCTGGCCGCGACCCTCGCAACCGAGCGGATCTACGAGGCCTTCCTCGGCGCCCACACCGAGTACAAGACCTTCTTCCACGGCCATACCTACACGGGCAACCCGCTCGCCTGCGCGGCCGCCCTCGGCTGCCTCGACGTCTTCGAGCTGGAGCGGACGATGGTCAAGCTCCAGCCGAAGATCCGGCTCCTCGAGGAGCTGCTCGGGACCGTCGCCGGGATGCGCGAGGTGAGCGAGGTCCGCCAGCTAGGCCTGATGGTCGGCATCGACCTCGGCGAGAGCGACCCCGAGCTGCGGCTCGGCCACCGGGTCACTCTCGAGGCCCGCAAGCGCGGCGTGATCGTGCGCCCGCTCGGCGACGTCGTCGTGCTGATG
The DNA here is from genome assembly GCA_035703345.1 of Solirubrobacterales bacterium. Classification (GTDB taxonomy): domain Bacteria; phylum Actinomycetota; class Thermoleophilia; order Solirubrobacterales; family 70-9; genus DASSYK01. The sequence goes on along the minus strand of DASSYK010000133.1, from coordinate 5,022 downwards.
CCCCCGCTGTCGATCTCGAAAGCCGAGCTGACGCGGCTGGTCGAGGTGGTGGCGGAGTCGATCCGGGCCGCCTACCCGGTCGCTTCGCTCGATACCGCGGCGGCGGGCCGCGCCGGCGCCGCCCTGCTCGAAGCCGCCTAGGCGCCTACTCCTCGTAAGGCTCGAAGTCCGCCTTGCGTGCCCCGCACACCGGGCAGAACCAGTCGTCCGGGATGTCGACGAAGGCTGTTCCGGGCAGGACTCCTCCGTCGGGGTCGCCCTCGGCGGGGTCGTAGATGAACCCGCACGAGGTGCAGATGTAGAGCTGGCCCGTTTCGGTGTCGGTCGCCATCGGGCCGGGAATCTAGCGACTGGAGGACTAGGCTGCCCGCGTGAGCGACGTTCCCGAGGCCGGCGGTCAGCCGCTTCGAGGGGAGGGTGAGGCGCCCGTCCCGCCGAGGCCGGCGTCGACGGTGATCCTGCTGCGTCGCGGGGGAAGGCACGCCGAGCGCGGCCTGCAGCTGCTGCTCGTCCAGCGCAACGCCGAGGCCCGCTTCATGCCCGGGGTCTGGGTCTTCCCCGGCGGTGCCGTGGACGAGGCCGACGGCGAGGGCGACGAGGGTTTCCGGATCTGCGCCGCGCGCGAGCTGCAGGAGGAGGCCGGGATCGAGGTGGACCCCGCCGAGCTCGTCACCTACTCACGCTGGATCACGCCGCGCATCGTGCCGATCCGCTTCGACACCCTCTTCTTCCTCGGCCTCGCCCCCGCCCACTCCCCGCCGAAGCCCGACGGCTCCGAGACGGTGGACGCCGGCTGGTACACCCCGCGCCAGGCCCTCGACCTGCACGATCAGGGGGAGATGGAGCTCGTCTTCCCCACGATCAAGCACCTCGAGTCGCTGCTGCAGTACGCGAACGCGGAGGAGGCGCTTGATGCGGCACGCCGGCGCGACGTCCGCCCCGTCGAGCCGGAGGTCATCGGGGAGGGCCCCGACGCCCGCATCGTCCTCCCCGAGGATCCGGCCTGACCCGGGTCAGGTGACAGAATCCGGGCGATGACGAGCAGCCTTCCTCCGGCCGCCCGCGACGTCTTCGATCGCTTCGTCACCACCGAGCTGACGACGGTGGGGGCTCGGCAGCAGCCCATCACCTGGCCGGTGACGCCCTACTACACCGACGGCGCGCCCACCATCGACGTCACCACCGGCCTCGGCTATCCGAAGAAGGCGGACGACGCGAAGCGCCACCCGAGCGTGGCGCTCCTCTTCTCCGACCCGACCGGCAGCGGGCTGGACAACCCCGCCCAGGTGCTGGTCCAGGGGACGGCGGAGGTCGACGACGTCAACCTGGCGGCGAACCGCGAGCGCTATCGGCGCGAGTTGCAGGCGAAGCTGCCGGCGACGGGGGACATGCACCCGCCGAAGCCCATGCGGGCCATGTTCAACTGGTACTACACGCGCATCTACATCAAGGTCCGGCCCGAGCGGGTCTTCATCTGGCCTCACGGGGACGTCGGCGAGGAGCCCGAGCTGCACGACGCCCACCTCGAGGAGGTCCGCTCCGGCCACAGCGAGGAGCCTCCCGAGGCCCACGGCGGCGCCCAGCCCGGGCCGCTCGCCTGGGACGACCGGCTCGACGACCTCGAGCGCCACGAGACGGCCGTGATCAGCTGGCTCGCGCCCGACGGGTTCCCGCTGGCGGTGCGCCTGCCGATCCGGGTCGACCGCTCCGCCCACGCCGTCCACCTGACCGCGGAGCCGGCCGGCGTACCTCTGCTCGAGGGACGCGCCTGCCTGACGGTGCACCGGCACGCTCCCGACTTCGCCTGGCAGACGAACCTCCAGGTGCGCGGCAACCTGGTCCGGGGCGCCGAGGGCTGGCGGCTTGAGCCTCGCCGCCTCGTCGGCGGCCTCGAGCTGCCGCCGGGAACCCTGGCCCGCTACCGGTCGTTCATGAGTCGGACGATCCGGCACTACCGGACAGCCCGGAAGCGGATGAAGGCGGCGGGCTGACCCCGGGGAACGGCTCGAGCCCCGCGTTCCAGGGGCCGGGCGTCACGGTCGCCAGGTCGTTCTCCTGCATCTCGCGCTGCAGGCGCGCGAAGATCCCTCCGGCCCCCTTCAGGGCCTCCTCGAGCTCCCCCTCGCTGCGCTCGCGCAGTCGCCAGTGGAAGAAGAGCTGCTTGTCGGTGATCCCGAAGTCGACCGTCGCGGGCAGGCGCGTCGTCCAGTCGATGAACGCCGGGCTGAAGAGCTCCCGCAGCGCGATCGGGTCGTGGTCGCGAGGGACCGTGGCGATGAAGCGCTTGTTGAAGTCGAGGCTCTCGAACTCGACCCGCCGGCGGGAGCGGCGATCGAGCATGTCCTCCGGCGTCGTCTCGATCGACTCGACGTTGAAGATCGGCACCACCGTCGCCAGGTCGGGCATGTGCGCCTTCGCCAGCATCGCGCCCGGCAGCACGGCCTTGCGCCCCCAGCCCCCCTGCTCGCGCTCGTCGGCGTCGCAGGCCGCCCCGAAGAACCCCTCGACCAGCTCCCCCGTGATGCGGTTGGTGCCGCCGGGGCAGAGCGCGACAGGGCCGCCGACGGGGTTCAGCCCGCCGACCTCGTCGTAGCGGAGGCCCCGCTTGGAGGCGTAGGAGCGGACGATCGAGGCCCAGGCCTGCGCCTCGTCGCGCGCGCTCACCGCAGGACCGCCACCGCTACAGGGCCGCCTTGTAGAGCTCCTCGAAGTCCTCGGGGACGAGCTCGCGGGCGTTGGTGAGGCTGCAGCCGTCACCCATCGCGCCGTCGATCAGCTCCGGGATGCCCGCCTCCGGCACGCCCACCTGTGAGAGGTGCTGCGGCAGGCCCAGGCGGCCCGTCAGCTCGGTGACCCAGGACGCGAGCGACTCGCCCACCTCCTCGTCGGAGCCGCCCGACTCCGCCCCGAGCACCCCCGCGAGGTCGCGGTAGCGGTCGGCGATCTCGGGCCCGCCGAGCGAGTTGAAGCGGATCACGTGCGGGAGGTTGATCGCGTTGGCGACGCCGTGGGCGACGCCGAATCGCGCGCCGGCGGGATGCGACATCGAGTGGACGGCGCCGAGCGCCGAGGTGCCCGCGGCGCCGGGGACGACCGCCATCGCCGCGGCGACCAGCATGTTGCCGCGGGCCTCCTCGTTCGAGGTGTCCTCGACCGCGAGCGGGAGGTTGTCGCGCATCATCCGCAGCGCGTGGAGCGCGAACGCGTCGCCGTGCGGGCTGCCCTCCTTGCTCGTGTAGCCCTCGATCGCGTGGGTCATCGCGTCCATCCCGGTCGCGGCGGCGATCGGCGCCGGCAGCGTCTCGGTCGCAGCCGGGTCGAGGATCGCGAGCCGCGGGAACAGCGGGAAGTCGCCCATCAGCAGCTTGATCTGCTGCTCCGGGTCGCGGATGACGGCCGCGAACGAGACCTCGGAGCCCGTGCCGGCCGTGGTCGGGATGCAGGCCAGCGGCGCCACCGGCAGCGGCGCGCCGAGCCCGTCGTCCGAGCGGGGGAGCGTGTAGATGCCCTCGTAGTCGAGCGCGGTGCCGCCGTGGCTGAAGACGGCGTTCGCGGCCTTCGCGGTGTCGAGGACCGAGCCGCCGCCGACCGCCAGGAACGAGTCGGCGCCCGACTCCTTCGCAGCCGCCGCACAGGCTGCGACGGTGTCGGTCGAGGAGTCCTGCTCGACGTCGTCGAAGACGCCGGCGACCTCCAGCCCGCCGCCGGTGACGCCTTCGGAAACCCTGTCGATCAGCCCCGTGCCGCGAATCACCTCGTCGGTGACGATCAGCGGCCGCTTCGCACCGTCCTTCATGAACTCGAACCCGACGCCCTCGATCATGCCGCGGCCCGCCACCACCCGGGTCGGGTGGGCGAACTGGTAGTAGTCGGGGAAGGGGCGAGTCACCGCGTCAGTCGACGTTGATCAGGTCGTCCCGGCCCTGCTCCTCGAGCTGCGCCTTGTAGCGCGGGAAGACCGGCTTGGTCAGCGGCACGAGCTTGAGAATCTTCGCGACGGGGCCCTTGGCCTTGATCTGGCCGCGGGCGAGGGCGACGGTCACGTTCACCTTGCCCAGCCAGAAGCGGTGGGCGGTGTCGGCCTCCATGCTCATCGTCACCTCGGGCTCCATTTCGGTCTCGCCGAAGTCGACGTCGCCGGGCTGGCCCTCCTGGAGTCGCACCGTGATCCTGGAGTCCGGATCGCGATAGTCGTACTGGACGATCGTGTTGGCCTTGCCGAACTTCTCGGACAGCTCGTCGTCCGTGGCCAGGTCCTGGAACAGCTTGCCGAGCGTCGCGTAGACTTCGTCGGCGTCCTTGAAGTAAGGCACTCTCCACTCCTCCCGTAGGGGACGACCAGATCCTAAGGCCAGCGGGACGACACCGCTCGGCGCCCCCGGGACGTCACTGCTCGTCCGCGACCGGGGCGAACGCCGCGGCGCGCGTGTAGAGCTTGTACAGCCTGAAACCGCGCGCGTACTCCGGCCCGCAGAAGCTCTCGATCACGTCATAGGCCTGGTCGCGGTCGAGGGTCGCGCCGTGCAGCTCGCCTGTGCCGACGGGGCCCCCCGCGAAGTTCTCGATCTGCGCGATGGTCCCGAGCCGCTCCTCGACGGTCGCCCCCTCCCAGTCCTCGCAGCTCGCGAGCTGGATCGGGACGCCGATCGTCGGCCCGCCCTGCTCAACGGGGGCCTCGCCCGCGTCATCGCCGCCGCCGCAGGCGGCCAGCGTGGCCGCCGCGGCCAGGGCGGCCACGGCGGCGAGCAGCCTTCCCACCTTGTCCCCTACTGCGGCTCGGGAGGCGTCGTGAACCAGTTGCACGTGTCCGGGGCCAGGATGCACCCGAGCAATTCTCCAGCCTGGCCGTGCTGGGCGCCTGGGGCCGGCGAGCTGCCGCAGTCGGAGGGCAGGTTGTCGGGAGGCGTCCCGTTCTTGTCGGGCAGGCTCGTGACGCTCGCGGCCGTGCCGTCGCGGCCGGTGTTGCCGTACCAGCAGTTCTCCGTGTTGCCCGGGAACGGGATCGTGCCCTGCTGGTCCCAC
>DASSYK010000063.1:0-2246 GCA_035703345.1 Solirubrobacterales bacterium | reverse complement strand
GCCCGAGCGCTTCGGCTCGGTCTCCTTCCTCGAGACCGTCGCCCGGCGCCGCGTCGACCTGTTCGCCATCGACGAGGCGCACTGCGTGTCCGAGTGGGGGCACGACTTCCGCCCCGACTACCTGCGCCTGCCGCGCGCGGTCGAGCGGCTGGGGAGGCCGGCGGTGATGGCGTGCACCGCGACGGCGACTCCGCAGGTCGCCGGGGAGATCGAGCGGCGCCTGGGCATGCGCGACCCCCTGCGCGTCAGCTCGGGCTTCGACCGCCCGAACCTCTCCTTCGACATCGTCCCCTTCGAGGGGAAGGGCTCGAAGCTGCGGAAGCTGGGCCTGCTCGCCTCGGCGCTCGAGGACACCGCCAACCGGCCCGCGATCGTCTACTGCGGGACCCGCCGCGAGACCGAGGAGGTCGGGGAGGCCCTGCGGGAGCGCGACCTGGTCGCCGTGTCGTACCACGCGGGCATGGAACCCGACGAACGCGCCTCGGCCCAGCACCGCTTCATGGAGGGCGACGCCGACGTGGTCGTCGCGACCAACGCCTTCGGCATGGGCGTGGACAAGGCGGACGTGCGGTCGGTCTGGCACTGGGCGATTCCGACCAGCGTCGAGGCCTACTACCAGGAGGCCGGGCGTGCGGGCCGCGATGGGCTTCCGGCGCGCGCGGTGCTCCTGGCGATGCGCTCCGACCTCGGCCGCCTCGTGCGCTTCATCGAGATGCGCAACGTCGAGCCCGCCTCCGTACTGGCGGCGCTCGGCTCGCTGCGTGACTCGGCCGGCGGGGGCGACGAGCTCACGATCGAGAGCCCCCGCCGCGACGAGGACCGGATCAAGCTCGCCGTCGCCGAGCGCGCCGGGGCCTGCTCGGTGGAGCCCGCCCCGGGCGGGCGGCTGACCGTGACCCTGGCCCCGTCGGCCGACAGGGCCGCGATCTCCGCGGCATGCCGCGTCGCCCGCGACCGCAGCTGGCGCGCGTACCGCGCGGTCGAGGCGTTCAGCTTCTCCGAGACATGCAGGCGCCGTCTGCTGCTCGACCACTTCGGCGACGAGACCCCCGGCGCGCCGCTCGGGCGCTGCTGCGACGTCTGCGAGAGCGAGAGCTGGCTGCCGGACCCGGAGAGCATCCCGCTGCCCTCGCGCAAGCGCTCCGCCCGCACGGCCGCCCCGCCGGCCGACCTCTCCGGCGCGGACGCCGAGCTGCTGGAGTCCCTGCGCGCCTGGCGGCTCCGCGCTGCCGCCGGCAAGCCCGCCTACACCGTCGCGAACAACGCGACCCTCGAGGCGATCGCGATCGCCCGTCCCGCGAGCCCCGCGGAGCTCTCGCGCATCAAGGGCGTCGGGCCGGCGTTCCTGCGGCGCCACGCGGACGACGTGCTCGGGCTCGTCGGCGAGGGCCGCGCGGCGGCCTGAGCCTCGGGACACTCCGTAGGCTCCCCCGTGGCCGACCCGCTGGGTCGGGGCAGGCGTACTCTCATGGCGTCGTTGTCGATGAGCTCGTCTTGCCGAACGTCCACGCCTACAGGGCGGCGAGAACCGCCTCGAGGTCCGCGACCACGTCGCCGCCGAGGCGGATGTCCGCCTCGCCGTCGAGCGGCGTCGGCCCTTTGGTGACGATCGCAACCCGGCCGCCGGCCGCGCGCGTGACGGAGGGGAGCCCCGCGACGGGATACACCTCGAGGGAAGAGCCGATGCAGATCAGCAGCTCGGCGCGGGCCGCCAGGGCCTCTGCTTCGGCCATCGCGACGGCGGGCAGGAGCTCGCCGAAGAGAACCACGTCGGGCTTCACGTAGCCGAGGCAGAGCGAGCAGATGGCGACCCCGTCGGGGTCGAAGAGGGCGTCCACCTGCTGGTACTCGAAGCGCGCGTCGCAGGTCTGGCAGCTTGCGGTGCGGATCGAGCCGTGGACCTCGACCACGCGCTGCGAGCCGGCCTTCGTGTGGAGCATGTCGATGTTCTGGGTGATCACGCCCTCGAGCAGGCCCCGGCGCTCCAGCTCGGCGAGCGCCTCGTGCGCCGGGTTCGGCTCGACGCCGCCCAGGCGGTGCAGCCGCGGGCGGTAGAAGCTCCAGAAGCGTCGCGGGTCCGAGCGGAAGGCGTCGATGTGGGCGACCTCCATCGGGTCGACGTTCTCCCACAGCCCGGTCCCGGGCGTGCGGAAGTCCGGGATCCCCGAGGGCACCGAGATCCCCGCCCCGGTCAGAGCCACCGTGCAGCGCGACTCCCGGATCAGCTCCGCCAGCCTGGCAGGTGC
>DASSYK010000095.1:0-21142 GCA_035703345.1 Solirubrobacterales bacterium | reverse complement strand
CTCCCGCACGCGCTCGATCAGGGCCGAGGCGATCCGGGGAGATAGGGCGCTCTCACCACCGGCGGCGGCGGCGATCGCAGCCAGGATCTCATCGCCCCCCGCGTCCTTCAGCACGTAACCGCAAGCCCCCGCCATGATCGCCTTCGCGACCACGTCTTCGTCGGCGGCGATGGTCAACATCAGCACCCGGACGCCCGGAACCGCGCCCAGCAGCCTCTTGGTCGCCTCGATGCCCGAGCCTCCCGGCATCCGGATTTCCATCAAGACCACGTCCGGCTCCGTCTCGACGGCGACCGCCACCGCGCCGGCGGGGTCCTCGGCAACCCCGACGACGTCGACGCCGCTCGCCTCCAGGTGTTCGCGCAGCCCGCGGCGGAAGAGGGCGTGGTCGTCGACGATCAGGACGCGGATGTCGGCTCGCGGGCCGCCTGGCTTGCTGCTCGCTGTCGCTACGGCCATGACTCCTTCTCGGATCTGGTTGGTGCGATCAGGGGCACCCCGGAAAGCGCTAAAGAAGTAAGAAAGGATATGGGGCGTCACGCGGGCGCGCCGGGGGCGGCCCCGCTGGAGCCGGCCTGCTCACAGCGTCCAGGTGTACTGCAGGCCCTGCCAGGCCGGGCCCTCTCGCTCGTAGAAACGATGGGCGTGCTTGCGGGCGAGTCCGCTGTCGAGCTCCAGGTGGGTGGCACCGCGCTCTCTGGCCCAACTCTTGGCGGCGTCCAGCAGCGCCTTGCCGACCCCCTGGGAGCGATGCTGGGGGCTGACGGCGAGGTCCTCCACCCAGCAGCGAAGCCCGTAGCGGACCGAGTTGAGCTCCAGGTAGGCGCTGCAGAAGCCGAGCAGCTCGCCCCGCCGCTCGGCCACCAGCACGGTGCTGCGCTCGGCCTCGATCGCCTCTGCGATCGCCTCCCTGGCGCGGTCGGGGTCCCAGCCGAGCGGCACCGACCCCGGCGGGGCGAAGAGCCACTCGTACGCCGCCAGCAGGGTGTCGACGTCAGCCTCCTCGGCTTCGGCTACGGCGATCTCGGCGATGGACGCACCCTACATCCGCCCGGTGGCCCCCCAGGGTCCGCGCGCCTCTCGGGGGTGCGCGCAAGGAGGTCGTCCGCCGAGCCGAGGCGACACGTGGGAAGGCGAGCGCCCGCCCGGTCCCCGGCGGGCGCTTTGCCCTAGCGTTCGGGGCCCAAAACGACCACCCAGGAGACCATGAGAAACCCCCGAGACTTCTTCCAGCCGCTCGCGATCGACGCGCCCGAACCCCCGCGCGAGATCCCGTTCAAGCCCTCCCGGATGATCCATTTCTTCGACGCCTCGAACGAGAAGATGGCGGCGAAGGTCCCCGACATGGCCAAGCAGGCCGACATCCTGCTCGGCAACCTCGAGGACGCCGTGCCAGTCGACAAGAAGGTGCCGGCGCGCGAGGGCCTGATCAAGGTCGCCAAGGAGGTCGACTTCGGCGACACCGCGCTCTGGACCCGCGTCAACTCGCTCGAGAGCCCGTGGGTCCTCGACGACCTGACGCAGCTCGTCACCGAGATCGGCGACAAGCTCGAGGTGATCATGGTCCCGAAGGTCGAGGGGCCGTGGGACATCCACTACGTCGACCGGCTGCTCGCCCAGCTCGAGGCCAAGGCCAAGCTCGACCGGCCCCTGTTGGTGCACGCGATCCTGGAGACCGCGCAGGGCGTGACCAACCTCGAGGACATCGCCACCGCGAGCCCGCGGATGCAGGGGATGAGCTTCGGCCCGGCGGACCTGGCGGCCTCGCGGCGGATGAAGACCACGCGCGTCGGTGGCGGCCACCCCGGCTACCGCTCGATGGAGGACCCCACCGACCCCGACAACCCCGAGGCCGACCGGGTCACCGCGCAGCAGGACCCGTGGCACTACTCGATCGCGCGCATGGTGGACGCCTGCGCGGGCGCGGGCATTCTCCCCTTCTACGGCCCCTTCGGCGACATCAAGGACACCGCGGGCTGCGAGACCCAGTTCCGGGCGGCCTTCCTGCTCGGCTGTGTCGGCGCCTGGTCGCTGCACCCGGTGCAGATCGAGATCGCGAAGAAGGTCTTCAGCCCGCCGCCGGACGAGGTCCTGTTCGCGAAGAAGGTGCTCGAGGCGATCCCGGACGGCAAGGGCGTCCACATGATCGACGGCAAGATGCAGGACGACGCCACCTGGAAGCAGTGCAAGGTGATGGTCGACCTGGCCGAGATGCTCGCCAGGAAGGACCCGGAACTGGCGGAGGCGTACGGGATGGGCGGCTGACAACCGTCACATTTCGCGCGCCTGCCGCGCGCAGCCCCCCGCAATCGTGGGGGCATGGGCCACGAACGTGGAATCACCCACCTCCTGTGTGGAAAAGCTCACGCTCGTGGGCCCGGCGGCGACGATGAGGCGGTCGCTCGCCTCGCGGGACGCCAGCACGGCACGGTCGCCCGCCAGCAGCTCCTGGATCTCGGCATCAGCGGCCGCTCGATCGACCACCGCCTCTTGGCGGGACGCCTGCGCCGGCTGATGGCCGGCGTCTACGCCGTCGGCCACGAGACGCTCTGCTTTCGGGGCCGGGTTTCGGCGGCGCTGCTGGCCGCAGCCCGAACAAGAAGCCCGGCGACGAACGAAGGTCCGCCCCCGCGTGCCGGCCGTCATGACGTCGCCGCGAGCCACCTCACAGCCGCCGTGCTCTGGCGACTGACCGACAGGCACCCCGGATGGCCCCACGTCAGCAGTGGGCGGCAATGCGCCCGGCGCAGCGGTGTGGTGCCGCACCGCGCCGTCCTCCCACCCGACGAGATCCGCCTCCACGAGGGCTTCCCGGTCACGACGGTCCCCCGAACCCTCCTCGACCTGTCGGGCATGCTGGCGCCGGACCGCCTCCGCCGCCTCGTCAAGGAGGCCGAATTCCAGGAGCTCGTCGATGGCCCCGGCCTCGACGCCATCCTCTCGCGCTATCCGCGGCGCCGGGGACGGCGGAGCCTTGCCCGGATCGTCGAGTCGGGCCTGGTCGGCGCCGGGCGCACCCGCAGCGAGCTGGAGGACCGCTTCCTCGGCCTCTGCCGCCGCCAGCGGCTGCCTCTGCCGGAGACGAACGTGAGGCTGGAGGCCGGCGGCGAGCGGCTCGAGGTGGACTGCGCCTGGCGGGAGCCGCGGGTGGTCGTCGAGCTCGACGGCTACCAGGCGCACGGCGGCAGGCTCGCGTTCGAACGGGACCGGCGGCGGGACCGGTTGCTCGCCGCCGCCGGCTGGCTGACGCTGCGGGTCACCTGGGAACAGTTGCGCACCGCGCCCGAGACCCTGTCCCGCGAGCTGCGCGATGCCCTGGCCCTGCGCGGCTGCGCCTGACCCGGCCAGGCTCTGGGGGCAGCGATGCCGCCGGGCCGGATCAGCTCAGCGCCGGCGCCTCGGGCAGGTGGTCCAGGGCCTCGTCGAGCTCGGACTGCGGGAGCTCGAGGTCGGTCAGCTCGCCCGCCAGGTAGGCCTGGTAGGCGGACATGTCGAAGTGGCCGTGGCCGGAGAGGTTGAAGAGGATCACCCGCTCCTCACCGGCCTGCTTGGCGGCCTCGGCCTCGTCGAAGACGGCGCGGATCGCGTGGGCGGGCTCCGGGCCCGGGATGATCCCCTCGCAGCGGGCGAAGCGGACGGCGGCCTCGAAGGCGTCGTTCTGCCTCACGGCGGTGGCCTCGACCAGGCCCTCCTTGACCAGGGCGGACAGGCTCGGCGCGTCGCCGTGGTAGCGGAGGCCGCCGGCGTGGACGGGCGGGGGCACGAAGTCGTGACCGAGCGTGTACATCGGCATCATCGGGGTCATGCCGACGGTGTCGCCGAAGTCGTAGGCGTAGCGGCCGCGCGTCAGGGTCGGGCAGGCGGCGGGCTCGGCGCCGAGGAAGCGGATCTCGTCGCCGTCGCGAAGGCGCTTGCGCAGGAAGGGGTAGGCGATGCCGGCGAAATTGGAGCCGCCGCCGACACACCCGATGACGATGTCGGGCATCTCCCCCGCCATCTCGAGCTGGCGGATCGCCTCGGAGCCGATCACCGTCTGGTGCAGGCACACATGGTTGAGCACCGAGCCGAGCGTGTAGTTCGTGTCGTCGGCGCCCGCGGCGACCTCCACCGCCTCGGAGATCGCGATCCCGAGGCTGCCGGACTCGTGCGAGGCCTGCGAGCGGCCCGCTTCCGTCAGATCGGACGGGCTGCGGTGGACCGTCGCACCCCAGGTCTCGATCATCGCGCGCCGGTAGGGCTTCTGGTCGTAGCTGACGCCGACCATGAAGACCTCGCACTCGAGGCCGAACATCTGGCACGCCAGCGAGAGCGCCGACCCCCACTGTCCCGCCCCGGTCTCGGTGACGAGCTTCCGGACTCCCTCCTGCTTGTTGAAGTACGCCTGCGGCACCGCCGAGTTCGGCTTGTGCGAGCCCGCCGGCGAGACCCCCTCGTACTTGTAGTAGATGTGCGCGGGGGTGTCGAGCTCGCGCTCGAGGCGCCGGGCGCGCACCAGCGGAGTCGGGCGCCAGAGGCGGTAGATCTCGCGGACCTCCTCGGGGATCTCGATGTCGGGCTCGGTCGAGACCTCCTGCTGGATCAGCCCCATCGCGAAGATCGGCGCCAGGTCCTCCGGGCCGGCCGGCTGGCCCGTCGCGGGGCTGAGCGGCGGCGGCGGGGGGTCGCCCGGCAGGTCGGCCAGCAGGTTGACCCAGCTCGCCGGGAGCTCCGACTCGGGCAGCATGAATCTGACCGTGTCCGCCATGCGGCAGCGATTCTATGGGGATGTGGGCGAAGCCACGAGGGGCCGCCGCCCCCGCTCAGTCCTCCAGCCGCGTCTCCAGCGCGTCGAGCTGGCCCCGGATCTCCTGCGGAAGCTTGGCGCCGAACTGCGCCAGGTGCGCCTCGATCTGGTGGAGCTGCTGGCGGTTCTGCTCGAGATCGACGCTGAGCAGGGTCTCCATGTCCGCGTCGGAGATCTCGATCCCGTCGGTGTCGATGTCCGCGGGGGGCGGCACCAGGCCGATCGGGGTCTCCCCCGCATCGCCCTCGCCGTTGCAGCGGCGCACGATCCAGTCGAGCACGCGGATGTTCTCGCCAAAGCCGGGCCAGAGGAAGCGGCCCTCATCGTCCTTGCGGAACCAGTTGACGATGAAGATCTTCGGCAGCTTGTCGGCGTCGCCCTTGGCGCCGATCTCCAGCCAGTGGCGGAAGTATTCGGCCATGTTGTAGCCGCAGAACGGCAGCATCGCCATCGGGTCGAACCGGAGCTGGCCGACCGCGCCGGCCGCGGCCGCCGTGGTCTCGACGGACATCGTCGCGGCGAGGAAGACGCCGTGCTCCCAGTCGAACGCCTGATGGACCAGCGGGACCACGGTCGCCCGGCGCCCGCCGAACAGGAAGGCGTCGATCGGCACGCCCTTCGGGTCGTCCCACTCCTCGCTGAACGTGGGGCAGTTCCGGATCGAGACCGTGAAGCGCGAGTTGGGGTGCGCCGCGGGCTCCTCGGAGTCCGGCGTCCAGTCCCTGCCGCGCCAGTCGATCACGTGCGCGGGCGGCTCGTCGGTCATGCCCTCCCACCAGGTGTCGCCGTCGTCGGTGAGCGCGGTGTTGGTGAAGATCGCGTCGCGCGCGGCCGTGTCAAGGGCGTTCGGGTTCGTGGCCGCACCGGTGCCCGGAGCGACCCCGAAGAATCCGGCCTCTGGGTTGATCGCGTAGAGGCGGCCGTCCTCGCCGAAGCGGATCCAGGCGATGTCGTCGCCGATCGTCTCCACCTTCCAACCGGGGAGCGAGGGCGGCAGCATCGCGAGGTTGGTCTTGCCCGAAGCCGAGGGGAAGGCCGCGGCCAGGTACTTGACGTCACCGTCGGGCGAAGTCAGCTTGATGATCAGCATGTGCTCCGCCATCCAGCCCTCGTCGCGGGCCATCGCCGACGCGATCCGCAGGGCCAGGCACTTCTTTCCGAGCAGCGCGTTGCCGCCGTAGCCCGAGCCGAACGACCAGATCTCCCGGTCCTCGGGGAAGTGCACGATGTACTTCGTCTCGTTGCAGGGCCACGGGGTGTCGTGCTCGCCGTGCGCGAGCGGTGCGCCCACCGAGTGCACGCAGGGGACGAACTCCCCGTCGTCGCCAAGCGCCTCGAGCGCGTCGGCGCCCATCCGGGTCATGATGCGCATCGAGACCGCGACGTAGGCGGAGTCCGTCACCTGGACCCCGATCTGGGCGACCGGCGAGCCGATCGGGCCCATCGAGAAGGGGATCACGTACATCGTGCGCCCGCGCATCGCGCCGTCGAAGAGGCCGTCGAGGATCTCGCGCATCTCCTTCGGGTGGTGCCAGTTGTTGGTCGGGCCCGCGTCCTCCTCCTTCTCGGAGCAGATGAAGGTGCGGTCCTCGACCCGCGCGACGTCGTCGGGGTCCGAGCGCCCCAGGTAGGAGTTGGGGCGCTTGGCGTCGGAGAGCTTCTCGAAGGTCCCGGCCTCGACGAGCTCCTGGGCGAGGCGGTCGTACTCCTCCGCGGAGCCGTCGCACCAGTGGATCGCGTCGGGCTTCGCCAGTTCGGCGATCCGCTCGACCCAGGCGGTCAGGGCGGCGTGCTTGGTCGGTGCTTCGGCGGTAATGCTCTCACTCACGGGTCAGGTCAACTCCTTGATGGGTTCGGTCCCACGGCGGGATGGTCAGTGCGGGCACGGGTGGGGGTCTCGCTGCCCAGTCGCGGATGTTTTCACACGCTTCGCCTTCGGCGCTTCGCTCCGATCGCGGCAGGCGCCTTAGGCGCAACGACGCTAGCTGCCGCGGCCGCCGGCGTCCTCGGCGCCGGCCACTGAACGGCCCCCGTAGTGAGCACCGAGCCGCTAGCGGATTCAACCCCGATGACCGCCCCCTTCGCCGCTATACGCTGGAAGGCGAGCATCACACCTTCGAGCTTCGCCCCACACCCCGAGGAGAGAGATGACCGTCGCGACCGAGCTGCTCCGGCCCTTCGAAGGCCTCCGCAGCGGCGGGCGCTAGGAGAACCGGAATGGGCGAGGAGCTGACCGCCCTCGACGCGACCTTCCTCCAGCTCGAGGAGGCGGATCAGAGCGCGCACATGCACATCGGCGGCGTGATCCTGATCGAACCCGGCCCGGACGGGTCTCCGCCGCATATCGAGCGCATCCGTGAGGACGTGCTCGCGCGGCTGCCCGACGTGCCGCGCTTCACAGAGCGGCTCTCCGCCCCGCACACCGGCGGGCTGCACTGGCCGGAGTGGCAGCCCGATCCCGACTTCGACATCGCCCGCCACGTGTTCGAGGCCGGGCTGCCGGCCCCGGGCGGGCGCCGCGAGCTCGTCGGCTGGGCCGGCGACTTCTACTCGCAGCGCCTGGACCGCACGAGGCCGCTCTGGGAGCTGGCGATCGTCACGCTCGCGGACGGCCGCTGGGCCATCGCCACGAAGACCCACCACTGCATGGTCGACGGCGTCGGCTCGGTGGACATCGGCACGACCCTGCTGGACACGCAGCCGGAGCAGCGCCACCCGGACGGCGGCGGGTGGACGGCGGCGGCGGCGGACGGCGCCTCCGGCGAAGGGCCCCCGGACTGGCGGGGCGCCGCCTTCAGGCTCGCACGGCCGGGGCTCGCCCTGGCGCGGGCGGTGCTCCGCGCCGGCGAGGCCGGCGTCCACGCGGCGGAGGCCGCGATCGGCGCGACCGCCCACCCCCAGCGGGCGCGTGACGCGCTGCACCGCGCCCGCGCCCTCGCGGAGGTGCTCGTGTTCGACGAGCTGATCGCCGCGCCGCACACGAGCCTCAACGAGCCGATCGGCACGAAGCGCCGCCTCGCAGTGTTCTCGGTCGAGCTCGACGACCTGCGCCGGGTCCGCGGCGCGCTGGGCGGCACGGTCAACGACGTGGTGCTCGCGGCGTCGGCCGGTGGCCTGCGCGCGCTGCTCAACGCGCGCGGCGAGGAGCTCCCCGCGCAGGGCCTGCGCGCGATGGTCCCGATGAACATTCGCAGCGCGGCGGAGCAGCTCGCCCTCGGCAACCGGATCAGCTCGCTGTTCATCCATCTGCCCGTCGCCGCCCGCGACCCGCTGGAGCGCTACCGGCAGCAGCTCCAGGAGGCGGAGACGCTGAAGGCCAGCGCGCAGGCGCTCGGGACAACCACCATCCTCGACCTCGCCGACCGCCTGCCCCCCGTGCTCCACAGCTTCGTCGCCCGCTCGCTCTACGCGACGCGGCTCTTCAACGTCACGGTCACCAACGTCCCGGGGCCTCAGACGCCGCTCTACTGCTTCGGCTCCCGGGTCCAGGAGATCTGGCCCCTGGTGCCGATCGCGGCGGAGCACGCCGTCGGGCTCGCGGTTTTCAGCTACATGGGCCGGCTCTACTTCTGCGTGAACGCCGACCGCGATAGCGTTCCTGACATCAACGTGCTCGCAGACGGCATCGAGGGCTCCCTGGCCGAGCTCTGCGAGCTTGCCCAGGGCCCACAGGAAGACGGCTGACGTGTTCGCCGTGCGCATCCACGGGCGCGGCGGCCAGGGCGTCGTCACGGCGGCCGAGATGCTCTCGATCGCGGCCTTCGCGGAGGGCAAGCACGCGCAGGCCTTCCCCACCTTCGGCTCCGAGCGCACCGGCGCCCCCGTCACCTCCTTCTGCCGCATCGACGAGGACCCGATCCGGGTGCGCGAGCCGATCTCAGAGCCCGATGCGCTGATCATCCAGGACCCGACGCTGCTGCACCAGGTCGACCTCTTCAGCGGCCTCAGCGCGAACGGCTACATCCTGCTCAACACCTCCCGGCGCTTCGACGAGCTGGGCCTCGGCGAGCTCGTCGGCGGCCTGCGCCCCGAGCGCGTGCTGACCGTGCCGGCGACCGAGATCGCGCGCGAGCACCTGGGCCGCCCCCTGCCGAACGCAGTCCTGCTCGGCGGCTTCGCGGCGATCAGCGCGGTGGTCTCGATCGAGTCGGTGGCGAAGGCGATCCACGTCAAGTTCAAGGGCACGGTCGCCGACAAGAACGAGCTCGCGGCCCGCAAGGCCTTCGAGTGGGTCAGCGGCGAGATCGCGGAGCCGGCCCGTGCTTAGGCAGGAGGAGGGATCCCGCGCCGTGGCGGAGGCGGTGGCCCTCTGCCGCCCCGAGGTGATCAGCGCCTATCCGATCTCGCCCCAGACGCACATCGTCGAACACCTCTCCGACCTCGTCCGCACCGGTCAGCTCGCGCCCTGCGAGTACCTGATGGTCGAGTCCGAGTTCGCGGCGATGTCGGCCGCGATCGGCGCCTCGGCGGCCGGGGCCCGCACGTTCACGGCGACCGCGAGCCAGGGGCTGCTCTACATGGTCGAGGCGCTCTACAACGCCTCCGGCCTCGGCCTGCCGATCGTGATGACGATCGCCAACCGCGCGATCGGGGCGCCGATCAACATCTGGAACGACCACTCGGACTCGATGTCCCAGCGGGACTCCGGCTGGATCCAGCTGTACGCGGAGACCAACCAGGAGGCGCTCGACATGCACATCCAGGCCTTTCGGATCGCCGAGGAGATCTCGTTGCCGGTGATGGTCTGCATGGACGGCTTCATCCTCACCCACGCCTACGAGGAGGTCGACATCCCCGACCAGGAGGCCGTCGACGCCTTCCTGCCCGCGTTCGAGCCCCGCCAGGTGCTCGACCCCGCGGACCCGGTCACGATCGGGGCGATGGTCGGCCCCGAGGCCTTCTTCGAGGTCCGCTACCTCGCCCACGCCAAGCAGATCCAGGCGCTCGACCTGATCCCGGAGGTCACGCGCGACTTCGAGGCCGCCTTCGGCCGTCCCTCCGGCGGGCTGGTGCGCTCCTACCGCGCCGAGGACGCCGAGACGATCGTGGTCGCGCTGGGGTCGGTGCTCGGGACGGTCGAGGACGTGATCGACGAGATGCGCGAGGCGGGGGTCCCGATCGGCGCGCTGGCGCTGAAGTCCTTCCGGCCCTTCCCGCTGAACGAGGTGCGCGAGGCGCTCGCCGACGCTACGCGGGTCGTGGTGCTGGAGAAGAACCTCGCGGTCGGGATCGGCGGCGTCGTCTCGGCGAACGTCCGCACCGCGCTGTCGGGCATCCAGCTCCACGGCTACACGGTCGTCGCCGGGCTCGGCGGCCGCTCGATCACCCGCGAGTCGCTGCACCGGCTGTTCGAGCAGGCGATCCGCGACGAGCTGAAGCCCCTCAACTTCCTCGACCTCAAGACCGAGATCGTCGAGCGCGAGCTCGAGCGCACCCACCAGGGCACCCCGTCCGGCCCGCACGAGGAGAACATCCTCAGGGACATCGGCGTCGTCGCGTCCGAGCCGCACTGAGAGGAGCAGCATGCCCTACCAGGAGATCAAGCTCTACCAGGCCGGCACCTTCGTCGCCGGCAACCGCCTGCTCGACCCCGAGCAGCGCTCCGTGCAGGCCCGCATGGAGCGCTCCAACGCGCTCACCTCCGGGCACAGGGCCTGCCAGGGCTGCGGCGAGGCTCTCGGCGCCCGCTACGTGCTCGACTCGGCGATGCGCGCCACCGACGGCAAGCTGGTCGCCACCAATGCCACCGGCTGCCTCGAGGTCTTCTCGACCCCCTACCCCGAATCGTCCTGGCAGCTCCCCTGGATCCACTCCCTGTTCGGCAACGCTCCCGCGGTCGCAACCGGCGTCGCCGCCGCGCTCAAGGCCAAGGGCCGCGACGACGTGCGGGTGATCGGGCAGGGCGGCGACGGCGGCACCCTCGACATCGGCTTCGCCTGCCTCTCGGGCATGTTCGAGCGCAACGATGACGTGCTCTTCGTCTGCTACGACAACGAGGCCTACATGAACACCGGCGTGCAGCGCTCGAGCGCGACGCCCCCCGCGGCCCGCACCGCCAACACGAAGCCGCTCGGCGGGCAACCAGGCAACGTCTTCGGCAAGGGCAAGAACGCGCCGCTGATAGCGATGGCGCACGAGATCCCCTACGTGGCCACGGCCACGGTCGCCGAGCTGCGCGACCTCGAGGCCAAGGTCGAGCGGGCGATGGAGATGCGCGGCGCGCGCTACATCCACGTCTTCGTCCCCTGCCCCCTTGGCTGGGGCTCGGCCTCGCGCGACACGATCCGGATCGCGAGGCTGGTCAAGGAGACCGGGATGTTCCCGGTGTTCGAGGCCGAGGACGGCGAGGTCACCTCCGTCTCCAAGATCCGCCGGCGGGTCCCGGTCGAGGAGTACCTGAAGCTGCAGCGCCGCTACGCCCACCTGTTCGGCGACCCGCCGCAGACCGAGGTGATCGCCCAGATCCAGGCCCGCGCAGACCGCAACATCCGCAACTTCGGCCTGCTCGCGGACGCCGACGAAGGCGGCGAGCTCCCCGGGGCCGCCGAGGACGTCGCCGGCGACACCCCCAGCGGCGGCGATCCCGCGCGCACGGCCGAGGGCGAGACCAACCTGATGCGGCTGCTCGCCTCGAGCCCGCACGGACCGCAGTGATGGAGGCGATCTGATGGACAAGCCCTTCGCGATCACGCTCGACGTGGGCACCAGCCTCGCCAACAAGACCGGGAGCTGGCGCACCGAGCGCGCCCAGTACGTGAGCAGACTGCCCCCCTGCAGCGCCGCCTGCCCGGCCGGGGAACAGGTCCAGGCCTGGCTCTACGAGGCCGAGGAGGGCGGGGAGGGCTACGAGCGCGCCTGGCGCAAGCTGGTCGCCGACAACCCGTTCCCCGCGATCATGGGGCGGGTCTGTTACCACCCCTGCGAGACCGACTGCAACCGCGCCCAGCTCGACGAGACGGTCGGGATCAACTCGGTCGAGGGCTTCCTCGGCGACGAGGCGATCAAGCGGGGCTGGCGCTTCGAGGTGCCGGCCGAGGAGTCCGGCAAGCGCGTGCTGGTGGTCGGCGCCGGCCCCTCGGGCCTCTCGGCCGCCTACCACCTGAGGCGCCTCGGGCACGCGGTGACGATCTACGAGGCCGGCCCGATGGTCGGCGGGATGATGCGCTTCGGCATCCCCACCTACCGCCTGCCGCGCGACGTGCTCGACGCCGAGGCCCAGCGCATCCTCGACATGGGCGTCGAGCTGGAGCTGAACCGCAAGGTCACCAACGTCGAGGAGTCGATGCGGGAGGGCGGCTTCGACGCGGCCTTCCTTGCCGTCGGGGCGCACATCGGCAAGCGCGCCTACGTACCCGCGGGCGAGGCCGCCCGCATCCTCGACGCCGTCTCGGTGCTGGAGTCGATGGAGGGTGAGCAGAAGCCGGAGCTGGGGCGTCGCGTGGTCGTCGTCGGCGGCGGCAACACCGCCATGGACGTCGCCCGCACCGCCAAACGGCTCGGCGCCACCGACGCGGTCGTCGTCTACCGCCGCACCCGCGAGCGCATGCCCGCGCACGAGTTCGAGGTCGAGGAGGCCGAGGAGGAGGGCGTGATGATGCGCTGGCTCGAGACGATCAAGCAGGTCGACGGCGGCAAGGTCACGATCGAGAAGATGGAGCTCGACGAGACCGGCTTCCCCCAGCCCACCGGCGAGGTGGAGGAGCTGGAGGCCGACTCCGTCATCCTCGCCCTCGGCCAGGAAGCCGACCTCTCGCTGCTCGAGGGCGTCGAGGGGATCGAGGTCGAGGACGGCGTCGTCCAGGTCGGGCCGAACATGATGACCGGGCACCCCGGCGTCTTCGCCGGCGGCGACATGGTCCCGGCGGAGCGCACCGTCACCGTCGGCATCGGCCACGGCAAGAACGCGGCGCGGCACATCGACGGCTGGCTCCGCGGCGACGCCTACCGGCCGCCCCCCGATCCCGAGATCGCCAGCTTCGACAAGCTCAACACCTGGTACTACGCCGACGCCCCGCGCGCCGAGCGCCCCAAGCTCGAGATCGAGCGACGCCGCGGCACCTTCGACGAGGTCGTGCGCGGCCTCGACGAGTCCAACGCCCTGTACGAGGCCCGCCGCTGCATGTCCTGCGGCAACTGCTTCTCCTGCGACAACTGCTACGGCGTCTGCCCCGACAACGCCGTGATCAAGCTGGGCGAGCCCGGCGAGCTCTACGAGATCGACCTCGACTTCTGCAAGGGCTGCGGCATCTGCGTCGCCGAATGCCCCAGCGGGGCGATCGAGATGATCCCCGAGCGGATCTAGCGCGCCTGAGCGGGCCGCGGGACGATCATCACCGAGCACGGCGCCTTGCGGATCAGCCGCGCCGAGACACTGCCCACCATCGCGCGCATCACGGGGCCGAAGCCGCGGGAGCCCAGGATCAGCAGGTCGACGCCCTCACCCGCGCGCTCCAGCAGCTTCTCGACCGGGTCGCCGCGCTCGAAGACCGGCAGCGCCCGCACCTCCGAGGGCAGCGCCTCGCAGGCCTCGTGCAGCAACGACTGGAGGTCGAACGCGAGCGGCGGCGCCGGGACCGCCTGCGCGGGCCCCACGAGCGGCGGCACGGGCTCCGCGACCGCGACGACACGGATCGTCGCCCCGAACTTCCGCGCCAGGACGGTCGCCTCGTCCAGCGCCACCCGGGACTCGACCGAGCCGTTGAACCCGACCGCGATCACCCGCAGCTCGTCGCGGACGAAGGGCAGCGGGTGGTCGCGCGGCACGTCGGCCGCCTCCTCGCCCGTCGCCTGCGCTTCACGCATCGCCCGCGCCCGCGCGAATCCGCGCGGAGCGATCAACAGGCGCGCCGGCGTCCCCTTCAGCAGCTGCTCGGCGACGCTCCCCGGCGCCACCGACCCGAACGCGGCGTGATGCGTCGAGCCGAGCACGATCAGGTCCGCGTCTCCCCGCTCGGCCATCTCGCGCAGCCGGGCCGCCGGCGACCCCTTCTCGAAGTGCAGCACCTCGAGCTCGCCGCCGTCCGCCTCGACGAGCCGCTCGCCCATCGCGCGGGCGTCCTCGCCGGACTCGGTGTCAGCGAACCCGACGACGATCTTGGGATACAGCGGCTCCTCGCTCACCTGAGGCCCCTCAGGCGCGCAGGTCGCGGCCGCCGAGCTCTTCGTGCAGCTCAGCGACGAGCTGGTCCACCGCGGCCTGGACCGTGGCGGTGAGCCCCTCGCCGACGCCGAAGTCCTCGCCCTCGATCCCGTAGACGGCGAGGCGGCCGGGGAGCCGGTCGAGCTCGCGGGCGAGCTCGACGGCGTCGGCGACGCCGAGCGCGTGGGTCGAGGGGCTGAAGAGCTCGACGGGTAGCGGCCCCTCGGCGACCTCGAAGCGGTGGAGCGTCCCCGGCGGGGCGCCCGAGCTGACGCCGTCGATCACGAGGGCCTCGTGGGCGTGAGACCAAGCCTCGAGCAGACTGGCGGGCTCGCCCTCCTGCTCGAGGATCTCGACGCCGGCCGGGTCGGACTCGCGCAGCCGGCGCGCGACCTCGAGTCCCGCGCCGTCGTCGCGGCGGAAGCGGTTGCCGATGCCGATCACGGCGAGCATGCGGGCCTCCACCGGCGCGGCGCTGCGCTCCCACGGGATGCCGGCGCGCTCGGCCAGGGAGCGTGCGGTCTCGATGTCATCGACGAGATGATCGCGGTGGCGCTCCATCACGTGCAGCGTGGCCCGCTCCCGGTTCACGTAAAGGCGCTCCTCGTGCAGGAAGGAGGGGTCCGTGCCGATGCCGGCACGGCGCAGGAAATGCCCATGGACCGTCACCCGCGGTCGACTTCGAGCCTCAGGAAGTGCGTGGAGCAGGAGATGCAGGGATCGTAGTTGCGGATCGCCTGCTCGCACTCCCACTGCAGGCGCTCGTCGTCGAGCTCGACGCGCGGGCGGACGAACTCCCGCAGGTCCTCCTCGATCCGGGCCTGGTTCTGGGACGTCGGCGGGACGATCTTGGCCTGCGCGATCGCGCCGTCCGCCTCGAGCCGGTAGCGGTGCCAGAGCATTCCGCGCGGCGCCTCGCTCCAGCCGCAGCCCTCAGAGTCGCGCGGCACGGCATCCAGCGCCGGCGGCTGGGGCTGATCGTAGGCGGCGATCAATCGCAGGGCCTCGTCGAGCGCGTAGAGGGTCTCCACCGCGCGCACGATGATGCTCTTGAACGGGTTGCGGCAGTCAGGCCCGAGCGCCGCCCTCTCCGCCGCCTCGCGCGCGAGCGGCGAGAGCTGCTCCGAGTTCAGCGAGTAGCGGGCCATCGGCCCGAGGAAGTACGTGCCGCCGTCGCGCATGCGCGAGTGCAGCGCCGTCGAGTGCTCGATATGGGACTCGGTGAAGTGCTCCTCGTACTCGCCCGGGCCGATGTCGAGCCCGCTGCCCGAGACCAGCCGGCCGCCCTCGATCGCGTAGCGCTCGGGGTGGCGCAGGGCGACGAACTCGTAGTCCTGCTCGAAGTCGGGGAACGGGAGCTTCGCCACCCAGTCGACGGCGGCACTCGCCTGCTCGCGGGCCGCCTCCAGCGCCGGCACCAGCTCCTCGAGCTCTCGCTTCGCCGGGGCTCGGTAGAAGCCGCCGACGCGCACGTTGACGGGATGGACCGCGCGGCCGCCGACCGCGCGCAGCAGGTCGTTGCCCGCCTTCTTGATGTTGAGCCCCATCTCGACGACCTCGCCGTGCTCGCGGGCCATCGCCCAGGCGGAGTCGAATCCGAGGAAGTCGGGCGCGTGCAGGAGGAAGACGTGCAGCGCGTGGCTCTCGACCCACTCGCCGCAGTACATGAGGCGGCGGAGGGAGGTGATCCCCTCGCCCACGTCCATGCCGAACGCGTCCTCGATCGCGTTGAACGCGGACGTCTGGTAGGCGACCGGGCAGATGCCGCAGATGCGGGCGGTGATGTCCGGCGCCTCGGAGAACCTGCGGCCGCGCAGGAAGGCCTCGAAGAACCGGGGCGGCTCGTAGATCTCGAGGCGCACGTCGTCGACCTCGCCGTCGCGGATGCGGACGTGCATCGCGCCCTCGCCCTCGACGCGGGCGAGCGCATTCGTCTTGATCGTCCGCGTCCGGGGCTCCTCAGCCACCGGGGTTCTCCGGGTCGGACGGCGCCGGTCCCACCTGCGGACCGGGCGGGGCGCCGAGGCGCTCGCTCTCGCGCTGGAAGGAATCGCGGGCCACGTTGAAGGTCCGGTAGAGCCGGATCACGTCGACCTCCTCGACGTCGAGGCGCTCGGAGAACCAGCCGCTGAGCGAGGGCGCGTTGGGCGACTCCATCGGGCCGAAGCAGCCGTAGCAGCCGCGGTTGCACGACGGGCAGAGCGCGCCGCAGCCGGCGTGCGTGACGGGTCCCAGGCAGGGGGTCCCGTGGGCCACCATCACGCAGACGTTCCCGGCGCGCTTGCACTCGATGCATACGCTGTGCGACTCGACGGCCGGCCGGCGCTCGTTGAGGAAGGCGCTGATCACTTCCAGCAGCTGGTGGCGGTTGACCGGGCAGCCCTGGAGCTCGAAGTCCACGTGGACGTTGGCCGAGATCGGGGTCGAGTGCTCCAACGTCTCGATGTAGCCGGGCTCGGCGTAGACGGCCGAGACGAACTCGTCCACGTCGGCGAAGTTCCGCAGAGCCTGGATGCCGCCGGAGGTCGCGCAGGCGCCGATCGTGACCACGCGGCGCGACTGCGCGCGTACCTCGCGGATGCGCTCGCGATCGTGCGGCGTGGTGATCGAGCCCTCGACCAGCGAGAGGTCGTAGGGCCCGTCGACGATGCCGCTGGTCGCCTCGAGGAAGTAGGAGACCTCGATCGCCTCGGGCAGCGTCACGAGCTCGTGCTCGAAGTCGAGGAGGCTGAGCTGGCAGCCGTCGCAGGAGGCGAACTTCCAGACGGCGAGCTTCGGCTTGTCCGCGGCCGCGCTCACAGCTCCCGGATCCCCAGCAGGGGCTCGATCCGATCCAGCGGGAAGACCGCCCCGTCCTTGCAGACGAACTCACGCGCGAGCTGGCAGTGGCCGCAGTGGCCGATCGCGCACTTCATGTTGCGCTCGAGCGAGAGGTGGATCCGGCTCGCGGGGACCCCGCGGTCGCGCAGCGCGCGCGACACGAAGCGCATCATCACCTCGGGGCCGCAGACGAACGCGGTGGTCCGGGGCCCGTCGAAGCTCGCCTCCGGGATGAGCGTCGTGACGAGCCCGACCCGCCCCTTCCAGCCGCTCGGGGCGCTGTCGACCGTGGTCGCAACCTCGATGCCGGCGTCTCCCCACGCGTCGAGCTCGGACGGGTAGAGCATCTCGGCGGGGTTGCGGGCGCCGTAGAGCAGCGAGACGGAGCCGAACTGCTCGCGGCCGGCGACGAGGCGCTCGATGGCGAGCCGCAGCGGCGCCAGCCCGATCCCTCCGGTGACCACGACGACGTCGCCCCCGGCCGCGGCCTCGAGCGGCCAGGACGTGCCGAATGGGCCGCGCACGCCGAGCATCTCGCCGGGCTCGGCGGCGCAGATCGCCCTGGTGGCGGCGCCGACAGCACGCACCGTGTGGACCAGCGGCTCGCCGCGCGCACCCCCGCCGCTGAGGGAGATCGGCACCTCCCCGGACCCGAACGCGTAGAGCAGGCTGAACTGCCCCGGCCCGAACTCGCCGACGGCGGCGCCGTCCGCCGGCTCGAGCACGAGTGTCCAGGTGTCGTCGAGTTCCTGGCGCTTCGAGGTCACCAGGTAGGCGCTCGGCAGCATCGGGTCGCGCGCCGGGGCGTCGCCGGGCGCCGGCCAGCCGACCGACTCGGCGGCGGGCCGTGCGGTGCCCTCAGGTGGAGCCGGCATGACCGTACACGTCGAGTAGCCGGACGCGTGTCGCCTGCAGGCGCTCCACGACCACCGGCAGGAAGCGGCGCATCAGCTGGTAGCCCAGGACAGCGTCCTCGTCGCACTTGCCGCGCAGACAGGCCGCGTCGAAGGAGAGGGCATGTGTCTCCTCGAGCGCTCGCGCGTCGAGGTGGACGCGGAAGGGCGGCGTCAGCCAGGACCAGCCCAGCAGCTCGCCCGGGCCGACCGTCTCGACGGTGAGAGCGCCGCGCTGGGGGACGAAGATCTCCATCGCCACGTGGCCTCGCCGGATCACGTAGAAGCGGTCGGCGGGGTCGCCCTCCCGCAGCAGATAGGCACCGGGTTCGAACACCTCGTTGTGTCCGCAGCCGGCGATCAGCTCCAGGTGGGCGGAGCTCATCCCTTCGAACGAGGGTGCCTCGGCGAGTAGCTGGTCAACGGTCCGCATCGATTCCCCTTCCCTCGCCGAGGTCGGTCGCGCGAATCGCCGCGGCCTCCTCGGTGATGTCGATCGCGACGGGGCACCAGGTGATGCAGCGGCCGCAGCCGACGCATCCCGAGGTGCCGAACTGGTCTATCCAGCTCGCGAGCTTGTGCGTCATCCACTGCCGGTAGCGCGAGTTGGGCGAGTTGCGGACGCTGCCGCCGTGGATATGGGAGTGCTCGAGCGAGAAGCAGGAGTCCCACTGCCGTGTCCGCTCCGCCTCGGCGCCGGCGAGGTCGCTCGTGTCCTCGACCGTGTGGCAGAAGCAGGTCGGGCAGACCAGGGTGCAGTTGCCGCAGGTGAGGCAGCGCTCGGAGACCTCGTCCCAGCGGGGGTGCTCCATGTTCCGGTAGAGCAGCTCCTTGATCCCGTCGGTGTCCAGCTCCCGCCCCATCTGGGAGGCGCAGCGCTCCGAGACGCCGGCCGCGGCGTCGGTGTCGGCCTGTACCGCCGAGGCGGCGCCGATCTCCGCCAGCAGCTCGGCGCCCCGCTCGGTCCCCGCCTCGGCCAGGAAGCGGTGCCCACCCTCGTCGATCAACTCCGTCAACGCGAGGTCGTAGCCGCTGCGCGCCCGCGGGCCGGTGTCCATCGAGACGCAGAAGCAGGTCGCGCCCGCCTCGCCGCAGTTGACGGCGACGACGAAGGCCTCGCGGCGGCGGGCCTCGTAGTCGGCGTCGGTGTGGCCGTCCCCGATGAAGACGCGGTCCTGGACGCCGATCGCCGCCAGGTCGCACGAGCGCACGCCGATGAACGCGTAGCGCGGGACCTCCTCGGTCCTTTCCTCGAAGCTGATCTCCCCGCCCTCCCCCCGGCGCCCCTTCCAGAGCGTCAGGTTGGGCGGGAACAGGTGGTTCTTCCACGAGTTGGGGCCGACGTTGAACCCGAACAGCGCGCCGTCGTCGCGGCGCCGCAGCCGGTAGGTGCCCCCCTCCTGCTCGTCGGTCCAGCCCTCGGGCAGGTCGGCGGCGGAGTCGATCCGCTCGTAGAGGATCGCGCCGTCGCGGACGGTCGGCCCGATCAGCTCGTAGCCGCGCCCGCCGAGGGCCGCGAGCAGGCGATCGAGCCCCTCCCTGTCGATCACCTGGGCCTCGGTCTCAATCTCCACGCTGCAAGCCTATGTATCGATCCCGCCTGCGTCCAGGCGGTCCGCCACCGGACTTGCTCCCACGGTCGTTCTGTAGGGTTCCCGGCCGCCCCCGGGCCACCCTTCTATGCGCTTCTACGAGTACGAGAGCCGCCGCATCGTCGAGCGGGCCGGGATCCCGGTCACCGACTACGGCTTCTGCAAGACGGCCGCCGAGGCCCGCGAGGCCGCAGAGCGGATCGGCGGGCCGACCGTGATCAAGTCCCAGGTCCTGACCGGCGGCCGCATGAAGGCCGGCGGCGTCAAGTTCGCCGACACGCCCGAGGAGGCCGAGGCCCACGCCGAGGACATCCTGAAGCTCGAGATCTCGGGCCACATGCCGGTCGGCGTGCTCGTCGACCCCAAGGCCGAGGTCGAGCAGGAGTACTACGCCGCCGTCCTCTGGGACGGCCGCGCGAAGCGCCCGATGATGCTGTTCTCCGACATGGGGGGCATCGACATCGAGGAGGTCGCCGAGAAGCATCCCGACCACGTCGGGCGCGGCCACCTCTCCAACCTCCACCCCATCCCCGACTTCCGCGCGAAGGAGGTCGTCGCCAACGCCGGCGGCCTCACCGGCCGCGAGCTCACCCGCGCGACCCCGATCCTCGCCCGGCTCGCCCAGCTCCAGCGCGACTACGACATGACGCTGGCGGAGGTCAACCCGCTCGCCCGCCTCGCCGACGGCTCCTTCGTCGCCCTCGACGCCCACATGGAGATGGAGGACGAGGCGGTCGGCCGCCACAAGAAGATGCTGGCCGAGATCGGCGTCGAGCTTGACGAGCCGCGGGAGCTCTACGAGCCCTCCGAGTTCGAGCGCAACGTCAAGGCGATCGACGAGGCCGACCACCGCGGGGTGATCCAGGGCAAGGACCACGGCTTCGAGGGCAACATCGGCCTCGTGATCGGCGCCGGCGGGGGCTCGCTGACCCTCACCGACGCGGTCCGCAGCCAGGGCGGCAAGCCCGCCAACTACGCGGAGATCGGGGGCAACCCCTCGGTCAAGAAGTCCTGCGGCCTCGCCAAGGAGGTGCTGAAGAAGGACGGCGTCGAGAAGATCGCCGTGATGATGTCGATCGTCTCCAACACCCGGGTGGACATCGTCGCCCGCGGCGTCATCAAGGCCTGCCTCGAGCTGGGCAAGGACCCGGCCGAGACGATCGCCGTCTTCCGCATCCCCGGCGCCTGGGAGGAGGAGGGCGCGAAGATCCTCGGCAAGTACGGGATCGAGTTCCGCGACCGCAACACCTCGATGTGGGAGGCCGCCGGCGAGGCCGTCGCGAAGGTCCAGGGAGCGGCATCATGAGCATCCTTCTCTCCGGGGACTTCAGCTTCATCGTCCAGGGCATCACCGGCCGCGAGGCCGTGAACCTGACCAGGGAGTGCCTGGACTACGGCTCCAAGGTCGTCGGCGGCGTCACCCCCGGCCGCAAGGGCCGCGAGGTCCACGGCGTACCGGTCTTCGACACCGTCCAGCAGGCCGTCGCGGACCACGGACGGCCGATCGACGGCTCGGTCGTCACCGTCCCCCCCGCCTTCACCAAGGACGCGGTGATCGAGTCCATCGAGAACGGGATCAAGCTGATCGTCGTGGTCACCGAGCGCATTCCGCGCCGCGACGTCGCCCAGATGGTCGAGCTGGCCGGCGAGCGCGGCGCCCGCATCATCGGTCCCAACTGCCTCGGCCTGATCGTCCCGGGCGTCTGCAAGATGGGCGGGATCGGCGGCCCTGCCGTGGACGCCGCCAAGGCCTACAAGCCCGGCTCGATCGGCGTCATGTCGCGCTCGGGCGGGATGACCACGGAGATCTCCTCGACGCTGACGGCCGCGGGCCTCGGCGTCTCGACCGCCGTCTCGATCGGAGGCGACGCGATCATCGGCTCCACCTACGCCGAGCTGATGCCGCTGTTCGAGG
>DASSYK010000056.1:0-11548 GCA_035703345.1 Solirubrobacterales bacterium | reverse complement strand
ACGCGGCCCGGGCCATGCTCGGCGAGACCGAGCCCTACGAGGTGGTCCCGTACTTCTTCAGCGACCTCGCCGACTGGGCGGGCCTCGAGTACGTCGGGCCCGCAAGCGAGTGGGACGAGACGATCTGGCGCGGCGACCCCGACGCGGGCGAGTTCAGCGTCTTCTACGTCTCCGGCGGCAAAGTCGCGGGGGCGCTCAGCGTCGGGCGGTCGGAGGACCTCGGCTACGCGCGGGAGCTGCTGGCGAAGGGGACGGACGTGTCAGGGCGCGTTGAGGTGCTGGCCGACGAGAGCGCTTCACTTGATTCGCTGCTCTGAGCCGATCGTCGTCCCGGCCATGCCCGCGCTATCGTTTTGCCCCGCATTCATCACCCTTTCGTGACGTCTTGCGCCCCTTCCGGGATGGGGTAATCGGTAGCCCGCCTCGCTCTGGACGAGGTAGTCATGGTTCGAGTCCATGTCCCGGAGTTAGACGGCCCGGCATTTGCTGGGCCGTCCGTGTTTGCAGGGGTTCCGTCCGGAGCAGGAGCGAACATATGTTCGTATGCAGCGGGACGAACAGATCCGACACCTGCTCCTGCGGGGAGTGCCCAAGGCACGGATTGCACGCAGGCTCGGGATCGACCGCTCGACGGTCTCACGCGTCGCCGCCCGCGTGGGCTTCCCGTCGCGTTCCCGCGCCGCGGATGGGCGGGACTGGGCCGCGATCCGGAAGTTCTACGAGCAGGGACACTCCGCGGCGGAGTGCATGCGGCGGTTCGGACTCACCGAGTCGACCTGGGATGCCGCCATCAGCCGCGGCGAGGTCGTCCCCCGCCCGCGGAACGCGCAGAGACCGCCCGGCGAGCGCCGGCGTCAGGTGGAGAGGCTCCTCAACGAGGGGATCGGCATCGCGGAGATCGCAGAGCGGCTGGGTGTTGCCAAGCCGACCGTGTGCTATCACGCGCGCAGGCTCGGGGTGCCGGCCCAGGAGCGCTTCAGGCGGCGATTCGACTGGGGGGAGATCCAACGCGCGTACTCGGAAGGGCTCTCGATGCGCGAGTGCATGCTGCGGTTCGGTTTCTCGCAGCAGGCGTGGTCCGATGCGGTGAAGCGCGGCGATGTTGTTCCGCGGGATCGGCGTATCCCGCTGGAGCTTCTCCTCGTGAAGGGCCGACCGACCAGCCGCGGGCACCTGAAGAACCGCCTCGTTGCTGCCGGCCTGAAGGAGGATCTCCGCGAGGAATGCGGGTTATCGGAGTGGCGGGGGAGGCGACTTGGAATGCAGCTTCACCACAAGAACGGTGATGGCCTCGATAACCGCCTCGAGAACCTGGCCTTCTTGTGCCCCAACTGCCATTCCCAGACCGATACGTACGGCGGGCGCAATGGTCATCAGAGGCCCGGGCCGCATCTCGAGCTCGTCGAGGCGCCAGACGCGGGCGGCGAGGCCGAGCGCCGGAGTTCCCGGGGGTGATCCTGCTACCTTCCTCCGCTTGATGAGGCAGGTGCGGCTCATTCATGCGCTCGTGCTGGTCGCGGGCGCTGCGCTCTTCCTTTCGGCGTGCGGGGGCGACGACTCTGCGGAGACCCCGATCGTGGTCCCGACCGAGACGACCTCCTCGCTCACGAAGGAGGAGTTCATCCAGGAGGCTGACGCGATCTGCGAGGAGGCGAACGCCTCGATCGGCCAGTTCGTCGCCGCGGGCGAGGGCTTCACGCAGGCCGGCGAGATCGCCGACATCCGGCAGGGCGTCCTCGACGACCTCAACGACCTCGGTCCGCCGGACGATGACCGCCGCACCCTGGACGCCTACCTGACCGCCCTCGAGAACCAGATCGAGGCCGGCCAGAAGATCGACCTCGCGAACCAGCGCGGCACCGACACCGCCGAGTTCGAGACCGAGCTCGACACCGCCCGCTCCGAGGCCGAGACGGCCGCCGCCGACTACGGCTTCGAGGAGTGCGGCGCCCCCATCACCGCCACGGACGCGACCGGGTCGTCGGCCGCGACGGGCGACACCGGCGGCACCGGCGGCACCGTCACCCCGAGCGCGCCGGTCGCTCCGGTCACGCCGGCCCCCTCCACGGGCGGTACCGGCGACACCGGCGGAACGGGCGACTCGGGCGGCACCGGAGACTCCGGCGACACCGGCGGCGGGGGAGTCACCCCCGGCGGCGGCGGAGTCCCGCCCGGCTGAGCCCGTCGTCTTCTTCCAGCCCGGAGGATGCTGCGAGCAGCTAGGCCGCGGCCAGCTCGGCCCAGGTCCCGTACAGCGACGCGTAGCGACCGCCCGCGGCGATCAGCTCGTCGTGTGTGCCGACCTCGGCGATGCGGCCGTGCTCGAGGACCGCGATGCGGTCGGCGTTGCGGATGGTGGAGAGGCGGTGCGCGATGACGATGGCGGTGCGTCCCTCCAGCAGCCGCTCGAGGCCCGCCTCGATCGCTCGCTCGGTGCGGACGTCCACGTTCGACGTCGCCTCGTCGAGGATCAGGATCCGCGGCTCGGCCAGCAGTGCCCGCGCGAACGCGATCAGCTGCCGCTGCCCGGCCGACAGCGTCACTCCGCGCTCGCCGACCTCGGTGTCGTACCCGTTCGGCAGCCTCGAGATGAACTCGCCCGCGCCCAGGCCCTCGGCGGCGGCCTCGACCTCTTCGTCGGATGCGTCGGGACGCCCGAAGGCGATGTTGTCCCTGATCGTCCCCGAGAACAGGAATCCCTCCTGGGGGACGATCCCGAGCTGGCTGCGCAGGCACTGCGCTCGCAGGTCGCGCAGGTCATGGCCGTCGACCAGCACGCGACCGCGCTGCGGGTCGTAGAAGCGCGCCACCAGCTTCGCCAGCGTCGACTTGCCGGCGCCTGTCTCACCGACCAGCGCCAGGGTCTCGCCGGCGGGCATGTGGACCGACACGTCCCGCATCGCCCAGTCGCCGTCCTCGTCGGCGATCGCCGCGGCCTCGAGCGCGTCGCGCTCGGACGCCGCCTCCGCCTCCTCGCGCACGGCCGCCAGGTCACCAGAGCGCCGCACCCCCGAGGCGCGGTCCAGGGAGTAGGAGAACCAGACGTCCTCGAGCTCGATCTCACCGCGCAGGGGCCGCGGGTCGATCGCGTCCGGCTTGTCCACCAGATCCGGCTCGGTGTCGAGCAGGTCGAAGATCTTGTCCAGGGCCGCCATCCCCTGCTGGTAGGTCGTGTACAGGTTCGAGAGCTGCTGGATCGGGTCGAAGAACGTGTTCAGATACCCGACGAACGCGACCACGACGCCGATCTGCACGTCGCGGGCGCTCGGGTCGGCCGTGTCGAGGGCCTGGTAGCCGCCGTAGAGCAGGATGGCCGCCGTCCCGATCGCGGAGAGCAGCTCGACTGCGGGGAAGTAGGAGGCATTCAGGTAGACGGTCTTCATGTTCGCCTCGCGGTTGAGCTCGTTGAGCTCGCCCATCCGCGTCACGTGGCGGCGCTCCTGGGCGAAGCTGCGCACGACCCGGATCCCGCTCAGCGACTCCTGCATGTACGCCGTCACCTCGGCGATCCGCTCGCGCGTGATCCGGTAGGCGCTCGCCGCGACGATCCGGAAGACGACGCTCATGATCGCCAGCAGGGGGAAGGTGAGGAACACCACCAGCGCCAGCCCGGCGTCGAGCGCGAGCATGATCACGATCACGCCGAGCAGCGTCAGAGTGCTCGAGAACAGGGTCACGATCCCCGTGCTGATCAGCTGGTCGAGCGCATCGACGTCGTTCGTCATCCGCGAGATCAGCACCCCGGGCCGGTTGCGCGTGAAGAAGCCGATCGACATCGCCTGGATGTGCCGGAAGATCCGCAGCCGCAGGTCCTGCAGGGTCCGCTGCCCCACCCAGCCGATCAGGTAGGTCTGCGCGTAGCTCGCCGCCCAGAAGAGCAGCGCGGCGCCGATGAAAGCGGCGATGATCAGATGGAGCGCGTCGACGTCGTCGGAGAGGATCCCCGCCGAGATCGCCTTGCCGACGAGGTATGGCGGCGCCAGCCCGGCCGCCGTCGCGACGATCAGGGCACCGAACATCGCGAGCACCCGGCGGCGATAGGGCCGCAGCAACGAGAGGAGCCAGCGGACCTTGCGTCCGCGCTGGTCCTCGCCTCGCACCAGCCGCCACAGCGACGCGAACAGCAGCGCGATCGCCCGCAGACGGTTGTCGGGGGCCTGGTAGGCCTCCTCCTCGCGCTCCTCGGCCTCGATCGCCTCCTCTTCGGCGCGCCGCTCGGCCTCCCGCAGCCTGCGCTCGCTGTCCTTCCCGGCGCTCACAGCCGCGCCAGCTCCTCGCGCTCCTCGAGGTCCCGCTGGAGGTAGACGGCGTCCTCCAGCCCCTTCTCGGCGATCTCCTCGTAGAGGGGGCAGCGCTCGAGCAGCTCCTCGTGCGTGCCGCGGTCGACCAGCCGGCCGCGATCCATGACCACGATCTCGTCCGCGAGCGAGATCGTCGAGAGACGGTGGGCCACGATGAACGTCGTCCGGCCGGCCATCGCCTCGCGCAGGCCGTCCTTGATCGCCGACTCCGTACGCGCGTCGACCGAGGAGGTGGCGTCGTCGAGGATCAGGATCCGCGGTTCGGCCAGCAGCGCCCGCGCGATCGCGATCCGCTGGCGCTGGCCGCCCGAGAGGGTGAGCCCGCGCTCGCCGACGACAGTGGCGTAGCCGTCGGGAAGGGCGGCGATGAACTCGTGGGCCTGCGCGCGCCGCGCCGCCCGCTCGATCCGCTCCGGCGATGCGTCGGGGTGCGAGTAGGCGATGTTGGCGGCGACCGTGTCCGAGAAGAGGAAGCTGTCGTCGGCGACGAAGGCGATCTCCGAGCGCAGGGAGCCCAGATCGACCTCGCGCACGTCGGCGCCGTCGATCAGCACCCGTCCCCGGCTCGGATCGTAGAGCCGCGCCAGTAGGGCGACGAGGCTGGTCTTACCGGACCCGGTCGGCCCGACCAGCGCGACCGTCCTCCCGGGCTCGACCTCGAGGCTGACGTCGTCCAAGGCCTCGATCGCGGATCCGGCGCTGCCGTTCGCGCCCGCCGCGTAGGTGAGGCTGACGTCGTCCACGACGACGCGTCCGCCGCCCCCGGGCAGCGCCGGTGCACCGGGAGGGCCGCTCAGCGAGGGCTCGCGGTCGAGGATCTCGAACAGGCGGTTGCCGGAGGCGACAGCGCGCTGGGCCATGCTCAGCGACATCCCGAGCCAGCGCACGGGCCCGCTCAGCATCACCAGGTAGGTGTAGAAGGCGGTGAACTGGCCGATCGTCAGCGTGTCGTCGATCACCATGCGTCCGCCCACCAGGAGCACGATGGCGAGGCCGATGTTGGGCAGGAACCCCATGAAGGGGGTGTAGAAGGCCTGCAGCCTCGTCGAGACCATGCTCTGCTCGAAAACACGATCGACCGTCCGCGTGAACCGAGCCAGCATGTGCCGCTCGCGCGCGAACGCCTTCACGATCCGCACCCCCGAGACGCTCTCTTCCGCGCCGGCGGTGAGCTCGGCCACGCGCTGCTGCACCTCCTGCTGGGCGGGGCGGTTGCGGCGGCTGTAGCGGGTGGCCGTCGCGATCAGGAACGGCATCGGCGCCAGCGCCAGGGCTGCCAGCAGCGGGTTGATCACGATCATCACCGCCGCCGCGAAGAGCAGTGTCAGCGCGCTCTGGGTGATCCAGATCAGCCCGTAGCCGAGGAAGAACCGGATGGACTGGAGATCGACCGTTCCGCGCGACATCAGCTGCCCGGTCTGCTGAGTGTCGAAGAATGCGAGCTCGAGCCGCTGCAGGTGCTCGTAGAAGCGCTGGCGGAGGTCGTACTCGACCCCGAGCGAGACCTTGCCCGCGATCAGCCTGCGACCGACGGTCAGTCCCAGGCGCAGCAGGCCGGCTCCCAGGAGCGCCAGCGCCAGCGGCAGGATCTCGTCGCGCTGCTCGTCCTTGATCGCGTCGACCGCCTCGCCGATCAGCCACGGGATCGCGACCGTCATCCCCATCGCCGCCCAGGCGAGGAGCAGGGAGACGATCAGGGGACGCCGGTATGGGCGCAGGAAGCCGAGGAGACGGCGGAATGTCCGCATTCCACGACTATACAAAGTGAAGTATCGGCTCCCGCTGCGAGCGATCCGGCGGGCGTCCCACGGGCGATGTTCTACGCTGGACCCGTGCTCAGGGAGCTGGTCACACGCCCCGTCTCCGCGGCCGTCGCGCTGCTCGAGTTGCCGCTGACGATGCGCCGGACGCTCGAGGAGGCGAACGAGCTGATGGCGACCTCGCGCCGCCAGATCGAGGCGATGGATCGGCAGACCGGCGACGCGATCGAGCAGGCGGAGCGGATGAACGAGCTCCTGGCCCGGGTCGTGAAGCTGACCGAGCCGCTCGAGATGGCACAGCGCGGCAGCGAGTACTTCGGCGGCGCGCTGAAGCGCGCGATCTTCGGAGAGATGCCCTTCGACGCTCCCTCCGGCCGCGCGACCCAAAGGGGCGGCGCGGCGATCGAGGCGGAGGCCGCGCCGGAGGCGGAGACGGAACCGCTCCCGGACGCCGAGCCCGAGCCGCTCCCGGATCCCGAGCCCGAGCCGCTCCCGGATCCCGCGCCCGAGCCGCTAGCGGACGCCGAGCCCGAGCCGCTTCCGGATCCCGAGCCGGAACCCGGGCCCGTGCAGCCGCCCCAGAGCGGCATCCGCATCGTCCCTGACCCGCCGGCATCCTCGGAGTAGCCGCATGAGCCGCCGTCCTCCGGCCGGCCTCTGCGACAGCTGCCGTCACCAGCGCCTGATCCAGAACTCGCGCGGCTCCACCTTCTCGCTGTGCGAGCTCTCCAAGGTCGACGAGGGCTTCCCGCGCTACCCGCGGCTGCCCGTCGAGACCTGCGCCGGGTTCAGCCCGCCCGGGGTGGAGGGAGGGGGAGGGCGATGAGCCTGCCGCGCAGCGCTCCGCGCTGGGCCCTGGCGGCGCTCGTCGCGGTCGCCGCGGTGCTGGCGGTCGTGCTCGTCGCGAATGACGACGAGGCAAACGGCGGCCCGGAGGCCGCCGCCGCCAAGGCGGACTGGTCCAGGCAGCCCTCGAGCCCGCTCTCGCGCACCGAGGTCGGCGGCGCGCGCATCGGCGGCTCGATCTACGTCCTGGGACGGTTCGTGCCCGGCACCGGCGACACGACCGACCAGGTCGCCCGCTACGACGTCGAGGCCGGGACCTGGGAGCTGGTGGACCCGATGCCGGTCGGCGTCAACCACCCCGCGGTCGCGTCCTTCGGCGGCAGGCTCTATGTCCATGGCGGCTACACGGCGGACGCGGGGCTGGAGGGGGAGGTCGACTTGCTCCAGCGCTACGACCCGGCGAGCGGCGATTGGACCCAGCTCTCCCCCTCGGGGGTCCCGCGCGCGGCGCACGTTCTCGTTCCGGCTCGCAAGCGCCTCTGGGCGATCGGCGGCGCGCACCAGGGCGGCGCGCCGCTGCGGCTGGTCCAGTCCTACGACCCCGCCGGCGACCGCTGGAGCGCCGGCCGGGCCATGCCGACGGCGCGCGAGCACATCGGCGGGGCCGCCGTCGGTCCCCGCATCTTCGTTCTCGGGGGTCGCGCGGGAGGGGAGAACCTCGCGGTCGCCGAGCGCCTCGACACACGCAGCGGCAAGTGGGCGAAGCTGCCGCGCATGCGCACGGCGCGCAGCGGCTTCGGCGGTGCCGCGGTGCGCGGCCGGGTGGTCGCGGTCGGCGGCGAGGAGCTGACGCCGGGCGGCGCCACGATCGCCCCGGTCGAGATCTACGACCCCAGGCGCAAGCGCTGGAGCAAGCTGCCCCCGATGATCACCCCGCGCCACGGCCTGGCCGTCGTCGCTGCGGGGCGCAGCGTGTTCGCGCTGGAGGGCGGGCCGAACCCGGGCCTCGCGTTCTCACCGGCGAACGAGATGCTGCGCGTGCCGAGGAAGCTGCTGCGGCGCGGGCGCTGAGCGCGGCTCAGCAGCCGCGCACGTCGCCCTTCTTCGTCGCCGGCAGGCGTATCCGGCGCGAGCCCGCGTTGTTGGCCTCGTCGTTCTCGTACAGGTTGTTCTGCGGGTCCGCGGTCAGCACGAAGTCGAAGCAGCCGCGCAGCCCCTTGACGTTGATCCAGTTCTGGTAGTAGGTCGAGGGGTAGATGTCGGACCAGCCGACCGAGGTCCCGAGGGTGCGCTTGCGCTTGCGGGGGTCCTGGCTGCAGGCCGGATAGACCATCTCGCGCGGGCTGCGCGCCGACGGCTCCGTCCGCTCCAGGTCGCGGAAGCAGTAGTTGACCTTCGGGCCCTTGCGCACCCGCTCGAGCCGGTTGCCGGCGGAGTCGAGGCTCCAGACCTCGAACAGGGCCGCGAAGTGAAACTTCCAGTAGGGACCCTGGCCGGGGATGTCGTAGAAGGCCAGCCGCGCGTTGGTGTCGAAGAGCTTCGGCTCGCCCGAGCGGCGGTGGATCGCCTGGCGGACCGACATCTGCCGTTTCGAGATCCGCGTCCCGCGCACCTCGAGCGGGCCCTCGCCCCGGCTCCGGATGTCGTTGGTCGCGTGCAGCAGGACCTTGCCGCCGCCCTTCGAGGTGAACATCTCGCGCGGCGGCGCCATCCGCAGGTCGGGACAGAGGAGGGCCGCGGCGTCCGGGCCCACGCAGGGATTCGGCGCCACCGGCCCGCCGCCGGGGTACTGGCCCGCCGCGGGCGCGGCGAGTGCCCCGAGCGCCGCCGCGGCCGATGCCGCCAGCGCCATGCGCGCCCTCGTCCTCGTTCCCGCCATCCGGCTCCGCCTTTTCGCCATTCGCGACTGTCTAACAGGAGACCGGCCCGCGTGTTGCGGACAGGCACCCACTACGCTCCCGGCCCGTGTCCGACTCCGAGCCCCGCGAGATCGACCCGCTCTCGAGGTTCCTCGGCTTCCGCTGGGAGGCTGCGAACCGCGTCCGCCTCACGATTCGCGACGAGCTGATCAATCCGGCCGGCCTCCTGTCGGGCCCGGTGGCCTACGCGCTGGTCGACTACTGCATGGGATCGACGCTGTGGATGGAGCGCTCCGGCGACGAGCGCATCGCGACCATCGGCATCTCGATCAACTACGTCCAGACCGCGCGCGAGGGAGACGTCATCTGCGAGACCACGCTCGACCGACGCAACGATCGGGTCGCCGTGCTCCGCGGCGAGGTGCGCCACGAGGACGGGCGCCTGCTCGCCACCGCGACCGGCAGCTTCTCGATCTTCCCGAAGGAGCGGCTGGCGGGCTTCGAGCGCCGCGCGCCCGCTCCGCCGGACGCCGGCTAGCCCGCCGAAGTGAGCTCGGCCAACCCCCGTCGGCGTCCGGGCGCTCAGCGGAGCAGCCGGATCTCGCTGAGCTCGACCGTGTCGCCGTTCCCGAGGTCGGTGATCCAGACGAGGTAGTAACGCGCCGGCTCGCTCAGCTCAAGCGGAACCGTCTCATCCGCGGAGGTCCTCGTGATCGAGCCGACTGGCTCGCCCCAGCCGGCGAGATCGCCTGCCTGTTGATTCGCCGCGTAGACCTCGCCGCTCCATCCGGGCGTATTCGTCTTGAGCCTCAGCTCGCTGGCCTTGACGGCGCTGTCGGCATCGAGGGCGAGTCCGACGCCGTCCTTGCCGGCAGCCGCGAGCCCGCCCGGGTAATGCTCGGTGCTCCACGTCGTGGTCGGATCGCCGTCAGTCGCGAAGGCGACGTCCTCCGAGTGCTCCTGCCCATCGCCGGGGGGAGGGTCGAAGGCCTCGGCACCCGTCAACTCGATCGGCATGGTCTCGGTCCTGAAGTTCGGGGTCCTTGGGCTCCGAACCGGCGAACTCGGTTTCGGGCTCGACCGCGTGTCCTGTGACTCGCCCTTGGCTGCAAGTACGGACGGTAGGGATACCGTTTTCCCCTGCGCCCGTCTCGCGGACTCGGAGACTGCTGTCGATTGGCTGGAATCCACCGACGGCGGAGGGTCCAACAGGAACACGAGACCCGCTCCGAGCAGCACGCTGAGGGTCGCTGCCAGTACGTAGGGGACGATGTCGGTGTCGCGGGGGTATTTCATCGAGTGCCGATCGTCTTTCTCTCTGCAGGAACTGGTCGCGCCTCGGGTCCTCACGACGATCCCGCGCAACGTCGCGGGGATGGACTTCGACGTGGAAACCTACTTTCCGCCGCGGCGGGCTCGGAGCCATTGATCCCGCCCTGCCACGCGGTAGGGATCGGCGGGGTCGAGTCCGGCCGGGTCCGTTCTCACCCTGTTTCTCACGCGGTTGCCAGCGTCCTGGGCCTGCGTGAAGCTATCGTTCCCGCGGAATCAGGACCGGAGCGGGTCATGGACTACAACGTCTTTCAGGTAATCAACAACTTCGCGAATAGCCACGACTGGTTTGAGGACGTACTGCGCTTTTTTGCCCAGGACGCCCAGTACCTCTTCGTCGGCCTCCTCGCTGTGTTGTTCCTGGCCCGCGGGAAGTGGGAATCACGGAATGCTCGCCATGGTGTCATCGCCGCTGGCCTCGCGGTGGCTCTCGGCCTCGCACTTGCCCACGGGATCACGATGATCTGGGATCGGCCGAGGCCATACGAGGCGCACAGCGTCCATCTCTTCGTCTCCCCGTCCGGGGACCCTTCGTTCCCGAGCGATCATGCTACGGCCGCTTTCGCGATAGCCGTCTCGCTGTTCCTACGCAGCCGTCGAGTAGGACTGCTCGCGCTTGGAATGGCGGTGGTGCTCGGCGTGGCCCGCGTCGCGGTCGGTGTCCACTACCCACTTGACGTACTCGGCGGCGCTCTTCTCGGAGCTTCGGCCGCCCTTGTCCTCTGGGTCGAGCCGGTGCGCTCGTGGCTCAATCGCCTGGCCGACTGGGCCGGTTCACTTTACGAGCGCTTCGCGACCTGGGCGCTGCGCGAACCCGGCACCGCTCGGAGTTAGGTTCCTCCCCGGCAGCTCGGCCTCCAGGTCGAGCGCCCCAGGCTCGTCGCCCGGAACTCGAACCCCGACCCGCCGATCATGATGCCGTCCCCCCGCTTCACGGTGCGGCCCCGGTCGGGCCGAAGCGCTCGGTGCGGACCTGATGAGGCTCGTATCCCGCCTGCAGCAGCAACCGGGAGGCGGCCTCGACGAACCCGTTCGAGCCGCAGACGAAGGCAGTGCCTGGGGCGATCCCCGCCTCCGCGACCAGCCCGCCATCGATGCGCCCGCGGTGCCCGCTCCAGCCTTCCGGGGACTTGCGGGTGAAGGTAAGCACCGCATCGTCTCCGAGTTCGTCCGCGTAGATCACATCCTCGGCTGTGCGGACCGAGTAGACCAGACGCATCGGGAGGTCGGGCATCGTCAGCCGGCGGTGGCGCAGGATCGCCATCAGCGGCACCACGCCGGAGCCGCCGCCGACCAGCAACACCGGTTTCTCGCCCCGCCAGACGAAGTAGGAGGCGAACGGCCCGCGTACCTCCACCTCATCGCCTTCGACGACCACGTCGTGGAAATACGGCGACACCTCGCCATCCCTGAGCCGATCGATGGTCAACTCGATCTCGCCCTCGTCGAGGGGGGAGTTGGCGATCGAATAGGAGCGCTGGGCCCGGTAGCCGTCGGGGGCGGTGAGGCG
>DASSYK010000116.1:0-11322 GCA_035703345.1 Solirubrobacterales bacterium | reverse complement strand
CCGTCGTCCTCCACGGGCGCCACCGGCGGAGTGGGACTCTGAGAGGGCAGGCCCGATGCGGCTGATCGACCGGCGGCTGGGCCTGATCTTCTGCGGCTTCGCGTTGCTGCTCAGCGTCGCGCTGGTGCGCGCCTTCTGGCTCCAGGGGGTGCGCGGCGGCGAGCTGCGCGCCCAGGCGCGCACCCAGCAGGTGACCACGGTCGAGGTGCCGGGCGAGCGCGGGCGCGTGATCGACCGCAACGGCAAGGTCCTGGCCGTCTCCGAGGACGCCGCGACCGTGATCGCGACGCCGTACCAGGTGAAGAACCCCGAGCTGACCGCCGAGCGGCTGGCCAAGGTGCTGCCGGTCTCGCGGGCCGAGCTCGAGGACGCCCTCGACGACCGCGAGTCGGGTTTCGCCTATCTCGCCCACAAGGTCGATCTCGACGACGCCGACCAGGTCGAGAAGATGGACATCACGGGCATCGACACGCTGCCCGACAGCAAGCGCCTCTACCCCCAGGGCTCGCTGGCCGCGCAGGTGATCGGCGCCGTCGGGTCCGAGAACGAGGGGCTGACGGGGCTCGAGCAGGCCGAGGACGAGGTCCTCGGCGGCTCCAACGGCGAGCAGGAGGTCGTCCACGACGCGCGCGGCGACCCGATCCGCTTCGACACGGTGAAGCCGCCCAGCGTTGGCGACGACATCGGCGTCACCCTCGACGCTGCGATCCAGGGCAAGGCCGAGCAGGCGCTCGCGGCGGCGGGCGAGCAGTACGACGCCAAGGGCGCGAGCGCGATCGTGATGAATCCCGAAACGGGCGACGTGCTCGCGATGGCCAACTGGCCCGGCTACGACCCGGCCGACCTCGAGGACGCCACCGAGGAGGCCCTCGCCAATCGCGCCACCGGCTTCACCTACGAGCCGGGTTCGACCTTCAAGGCGTTCACCGTGGGGGCCGCGCTGGAGGAGGGGCTCGTCAAGCCGAACACCGAGTTCCACCTGCCCTCGACGATCCAGGTCGCCGACCGCGAGATCGAGGAGTCGCACGCGCGCCCGCCGATCGACGCGACCGTCGCCGAGATCCTCGCCCAGTCCTCGAACGTCGGCGCGGTCACGATCGGGCTCGAGACCGGCGCCGAGCGCTTCGACGCCTGGGTCCGCAAGCTCGGGTTCGGCGAGCCGACCGGCATCGACTACCCCGGCGAGGAGCAGGGCATCGTCCCCGAGGTCGACGAGTACTCGGGCTCGACGATGGGCAACCTGCCGATCGGGCAGGGCCTGTCGGTGACGCCCATGCAGATGGCGGCCGCCTACTCGGCGATCGCAAACGGCGGCATCCTGCGCACGCCGCGCCTGATCTCCTCGATCGGAGGCGAGCCGGTGCCGCCCGACACCGAGGGCGAGCGGGTCTACAGCGAGCGCACCACGAAGCAGCTCCGCACCATGCTGGAAGGGGTCCTCGCCGCCGGCGGCACCGCCTCCGAGGTCTCGGTGCCCGGCTACGTGCTGGCGGGCAAGACGGGAACGGCCGAGAAGGCCGAGAACGGCGGCTACTCGGAGTCCAAGTACGTCGCCTCGTTCGTCGGCTTCGCCCCCGCGCAGGACCCGCAGCTGCTGGTTGCCGTGATCGTCGACGAGCCGACCTACGTCCACACCGGCGGCGAGGTCGCCGCGCCGGTCTTCGGCGAGATCGCCGAGTTCGCGCTGCCCTACCTGGGCATCTCCCCCAACTAGCCCGGAGCCGCTACGCGGCTGCGCGCTTCCGCGCCTTGCGGATGCAGTTCCTGCGCTTCTTGGCGACTCGCTTGCTGGTGACCTCGACGAACTTGAGCTTGCACTGCCTGATTGCCGCCCCGAGGTCGAATGCAGGCGGGGATGGAGGCTGGATGACCGGGGCGGGGGGGCAGTCCTCGGGCAGAGGCGAGGCGGGTACGCCGATGTCGAGGGCGTCGAAGGCGTTGAGCCGGCCGCCGCTCGCGACCTTGCAGTGCAGGGAAGGCAGGCGGTCGACGTTGTCGAGCAGGGCGGAGCGGAGCTGGGCCGGCGTGTAGGAGGGGAAACGGTCCAGCAGCAGCGCGGCGACCCCCGCCACGTGCGGCGTCGCCATGGAGGTGCCCGACTTGGTCCCGTAGATGGCGCTGGACTCGTCGGCGCACTCGACGCCGAGATCGTCCACGTGAGCGCCGTCAGCGGTGCCCGAGGAATCGCTCTGCAGCCGGAAGCGCAGGTACACGCTCGCGGCTTGGGAGAAGCCGAACAGCCTCACCCTCTGCTCCGCCGGAACCGGCTGCGAGCCGCTGTAGGCCGCGAGCGGGCTCCAGCTCCCGGGAGCGGCATCCACCGATGCCTCGAGCCAGAGGCGGTCGCCGGCCGCGATGTCATACGCCAGGTCGAAGCGCGCCCGGCAGGCGTCCTCACCACTGAGGTCGAGCGGGTCGGTGAGCTGGACGGCGGTGTCGGAGTCGGTCGGGTAGTCCCCGCCCGGCGAGTCGGAGAGGTGCTGCCCGGAGGCGAAGGGCTGCTCGGTCGCGGCGGCCCAGGTCGAGCCCATGTCGGGCGTCCAGCTCGCGAGCCCCGCCTCGAAGTCCTCGCTCAGGATGGGCGGGTCGAAGGCCGTCAGGCGCAGCGTGCTCAGGACGCTCGAGCCGGGCGCCGCGAGGTCCACCGACGTCTTGCCGTAGTTCGAGCCGCCCGAGCTGAAGGTGGAAAGGGCGTCCACCTGGTTCGTGGCGGCGACGCAGATGACGTTCGGGAGGTCATAGCTGCAGGGATACCGCGGGAGCTCGTCGTTGTCGGCGTCGTCGTTCCCGGCCGCCGCGACGAAGAGAACGTCGTCCGCGGCCGCGATCGCGTCACGCTCGGCGGCCGAGAAGGACAGCGGGTCGCTGGTGTAGCTCGCGTTCACGACCTTGGCGCCGTGGGCGACCGCGTACGCCATCGCGTCGAGCAGGTCGAACAGGGCGAGGTGGCCGTCTTCGTCCCCGGCCTTGAGCGGCATCAGGCCCACGTCCCAGTTGATGCCGGTGACGCCCACCCCGTTGTCGCCGACTGCGCCGATCGTCCCGGCGACGTGGGTGCCGTGGCCGTGGTCGTCCTCAGGGTCGGCGTCCTCGTTGACGAAGTCGTAGCCGTGAAGGTCGTCCACCAGCGAGTCGGCGTCATCGCTCACCCCGTTCAGGACCTCACCCGGGTCGGCCCAGACGTTCGCCTCGAGATCCGGGTGGTCGATGCTCATGCCGGTGTCGATCAC
Organism: Solirubrobacterales bacterium; assembly: GCA_035703345.1. Taxonomy (GTDB): domain Bacteria; phylum Actinomycetota; class Thermoleophilia; order Solirubrobacterales; family 70-9; genus DASSYK01. Next base: position 8,092 of record DASSYK010000116.1, on the reverse strand, counting down.
CGCCACCGCGACGTCCGGGTCGCCGGTCGCGATGCCCCACGCGCCGGGCGCGTCTATGTCCGCGTCGGTCTCGTTGCTGAGGTTCCACTGCAGCCCGCCCAGGTAGAACGGGTCCTGCGGCTCCCGCGCGATCCGCCGCACGGCGTTGGGCTCGGCGGCGGCGACGCCGGGCGCCGACTCGAACACCCGGTCGGCCTGACCCACTCCGAGGCCCCGCGGGAGGTCGACCAGCGCCACACGCGGCCGACCGCTGGCGCGATCGACGACCTCGGCGCCGAGCTCCCGGGCGAGTGAGGCCCCCTCCGCCTTCGAGACGCCGGACTCGAACGTGACGATGAGCTCGCCGGGGACGTAGTCGCCGGCGGCCTCGGAGCGGGCAGGGGCGACCGCCGCGGCCAGGCACAGGCAGCCCGCCGCGAGCGCGATCGCGGTCATTCTCATGATCGGCACGTCCGACCAGTTTGCAGGGTCTTCGTCAATGCCTCTACAAGAACAATCGGGAAGTCCATTCGGACCCTTTAACGGGAGACGCCCGGCCGCGACCTAGAATCGCGCCCGATGAAGCTGGGAGCGCTGGTGAGCGTATCGGGCGTCGGGGCGGAGATCCGCGGCGACGCGGGGACCGAGATCAAGGGCCTGGCCTACGACAGCCGCAGGGCCGGGCCCGGGACCCTCTTCTTCTGCGTGCCGGGCGAGAAGGCGGACGGGCACGCTTTCGCGCCGGCGGCCGTCGAGGCCGGCGCCTCCGCGCTGGTCGTCGAGCGACCGCTCGGCCTCGACGCCGTCGAGGTGGAGGTGCCCGACGCCCGCGCGGCGATGGCGTCAATGGCCGCCGCGTTCTACGGCGAGCCCACGGACGAGCTGAAGGTGGTCGGCGTCACCGGCACCAACGGGAAGACGACGACGGCGTTCCTCGTGCGCAGCCTGCTCGAGGCCTCGGGTCAGCGCTGCGGGCTGCTCGGCACGGTGCAGCAGGTCGTGGGAGGGAGGACCGAGGAGGTGGAGCGGACCACGCCGGAGGCCATCGACCTCCAGGCTACGTTCGCGCGCATGCTGGAGGCCGGTGACCGCGCGTGCGTGATGGAGGTGTCCTCGCACGCGCTCGTGCTGCACCGGGCAGACGCGATCAACTTCGACGTGAAGGTCTTCACCAACCTGACGCAGGACCACCTCGACTTCCACGCGGACATGGAGGACTACTTCGCCGCCAAGCGTCTCCTCTTCACGGCCGAGGGCGGCTCTGCGACCCTCGTCGTGGAGGGAGGCGTATCCGTCGTCAACGTGGACGACCCCTACGGCCGGCGCCTCGCCGACGATCTGCTCGAGCACGCCGCGGAGGCGCTCGTCACCTTCTCGGCAGCCGGGGGGGAGGCCGACTTCTCCGCTCGGGGGGTCGCCTTCGACGGTTCGGGCTCGACGTTCACCTGTCTCACCCCCGTCGGCACGATCGAGGTGCGGACCCCGCTCCCCGGCGACTTCAACGTCGCCAACGCCCTCGGTGCGCTCGCCGCGGCGCACGCCCTCGGGCTCGACGTGCGCGAGGCCGCTCCGGCCCTGGCGGATGCCGACCAGGTACCGGGACGCTTCGAGTCCATCGACGAGGGCCAGCCGTTCGGGGTGCTCGTGGACTACGCACACACGCCCGACTCGCTCGAGAACGTGCTGCGGGCGGCGCGCCGAATCGCCCGTGGCCGCGTGATCTCGGTCTTCGGCTGCGGCGGTGATCGCGATCGCGAGAAGCGGCCCTTGATGGGGCGCGCCGGCGCCGAGCTCTCCGACCTCGCCGTCGTCACCTCCGACAACCCGCGCTCCGAGGACCCGGACGCGATCATCGCGGAGATCCTCGAGGGGGTGGAGGGGGCCGAGCCCGGCGCCGCGGGTGCCTCGACGCCGGCCGGCGGCGAGGTGGTGGTCGAGCCCGACCGCCGCGCAGCCATCCGGCTCGCCCTCCGGCGTGCGGCCGACGGCGACACCGTGGTCATCGCCGGCAAGGGCCACGAGCAGGGGCAGGAGTTCGAGGGCGGGCGGAAGATCCCCTTCGACGACCGCGACGTGGCGCGCGAGGAGCTCCGCACCACGGCGGCCGGCGCGGCGCCGTGAGCCACCTCGACGGCGAGCTCGTCGCCGCCGGCACGGGCGCGGAGCTGCTGGCGCGGGGGGCGGCGACGGGCGCGGGCCGCGCGGTCATCGACTCGCGCTCGATCGCCGAGGGCGACATCTTCTTCGGCCTGCCGGGCGAGCGCCACGACGGCGGGCAGTTCGCGCTGGAGGCCATGCGCGCCGGGGCGTGGGGGATCGTCGCGGGTCCGCAGTGGGTCCGGGAGATCGTCGAGATGCGCGGCCGCGGCGCCCACGAGTTCGAGGCCTGGGCGTTCGCGAGCGACGACCCGCTCGCCGCGCTGCAGGGGCTGGCGCGCCACTGGCGGCGTGCGCTGGGCTGCGCGGTCATCGGAGTCACCGGCTCGACCGGCAAGACCTCGGTCAAGGACCTCTGCCGCGGCCTGCTGCCCGCGCGGGTGCACGCCAGCCCGGAGAACTTCAACACCGAGATCGGCCTGCCGCTTGCCATCCTCGCCGCCCCGGAGGGGACCGAGGCGCTCGTGCTCGAGATGGGCATGCGGGGAGCGGGCCAGATCGCCGAGCTCTGCGCCATCGCCGAGCCGGACGTCGGGGTCGTCACCAACATCGGCCCCGTGCACGTGGAGCTGCTGGGCAGCGTCGACGCCGTGGCGGCGGCGAAGGCGGAGATCGTGCACGACCTGCGCGAAGGCGGAACCGCGGTCGTGCCCGCGGTGGCCGGGCCGCTCGAGCCGCACCTGGCCGGCGTCCACGGGCTGCTGCGCTTCGGCGACGGGGGCGACGTGTACGCCTCCGAGTCCACCGTCCACGGCGAGGAGAGCGAGACCCTGGTCGTGACGCCCGCCGGCGAGCAGCGCTTCCGCTTCCCGTTCACCTCGGCGCATCAGCTCGACAACGCCCTGGCGGCGATCGCCGCCGGCGTCGCCCTCGGCATGGCGCTCGACGAGATGGCCGAGCGGGCACCGGGGATAACCTTCTCCCGCCTCAGAGGGGAGCTCGTCCGGCTCCCGGGAGACGCCACCCTGATCAACGACTGCTACAACGCCAACCCCGTCTCGATGCGGGCGGCGCTCGACCACCTGAGCGCGCTCGAGACGCCCGGCAGGCGCGTGGCCGTCTTGGGCGACATGCTCGAGCTGGGGCCCGACGCGGCCGGCTACCACCGCGAGGTCGGCGAGCACGCGCGGGAGGTGGGGGTCGACCACCTGATCGGGGTGGGCGATCTCGCGGCGGGCTACGCCCCCGACGAGCACGTGCCGGACGCCGCGGCCGCCGCCGACGCCCTGCACCGCGCGCTAGGTCCCGGCGACGCCGTGCTCGTGAAGGGCTCACGCGCGATCGGCCTCGAGCTGGTGGCGGAGCGACTCGAGGGCGGCGAGGCCGCCGCTGGGGCCGGCTAGATGGGCGAGGTCCTGATCGCGGGCATGGCCGCGATGCTGATCTGCATCTTCCTCGGCCCGAAGTTCATCGAGTACCTGCGCCTGAAGGAGTTCGGCCAGCACATCCGCGAGGAGGGCCCGGAGGAGCACCACGAAAAGGCCGGAACGCCGACTATGGGCGGGCTCATCGTCTTCACGGCGATCGCGATCCCCTATCTCGTGCTCTCCGACCGGGACATCGCCAGCCTGGCGGTCTTCGGCGTCGCCGTCGGCTGCGCAGCGCTCGGGTTCGCCGATGACGTGGCGAAGCTGATGAAGCGGCGCTCGCTCGGGATCTCGGCGCGCTGGAAGATCGTGTTCCAGGCCCTGCTGGCGATGGGGCTCTTCTGGGTGGCGCGCGAGGAGGTCGGCCTCGAATCCGTGATCGAGCTGCGCATCTCGGACGCCCAGCTCGACATACCCGACGCCGCCTACCTCATCCTCATCTTCCTCGTGATCGCCGGCGCCTCGAACGCCGTCAACCTCACGGACGGCCTCGACGGGCTCGCGGCGGGGTGTTGCGCGATCGTCCTCCTCGCATACACGGCGGTCACCTTCATCACGAACGAGCAGGAGGACCTCGCCCTGCTCTCGGCATGCCTGGTGGGCGCCTGCATCGGCTTCCTCTGGTTCAACGCGTTCCCCGCCTCGATCTTCATGGGTGACACCGGCTCGCTCGGGCTCGGCGGGGCGATCGGGGGGCTCGCCGTGATGACCCAGACCGAGGTGCTGCTGATCATCACCGGCGGCATCTTCGTGATCGAGGCGCTCTCTGTCGCGCTCCAGGTGTTCACCTTCAAGGCGTTCCGCCGCCGGGTGCTGCTGATGGCCCCGCTGCACCACCATTTCGAGCTGCTGGCGTGGTCGGAGACGAAGATCATGCTGCGCTTCTGGATCATCGCCGCGGTCTGCTCGGGGATCGGCTTCACGCTCTATCAGCAGTCGATCGGCACCTGAGGACGACCACCTGGGCGCGCGAAAGCGCGCAGGGAGCCGGGGGCCGAGGGCGAACATGATTATGTGAACCGGAGTGCCCAGACGCGCCCGCGGCCGCCGCTGCCGCCGGGGCCCTTCCTCGTGGTGGGGCTCGCGCGCTCGGGCGCGGCCGCCGCACGCATGCTGGCCGCGGCCGGCGAGACCGTCCTGGGCGTGGATTCCGGGCACCCGCCCGAGGCGGAAGGGTTGCGGGAGGTGGGCGTCGAAGTCAGCCTGGACGTGGACGGAACGGCGCTGCTCGGCGAGGTGGAGACCGTGGTCAAGAGCCCCGGGGTTCCCCGCGAGGCGCCCGTGATCGCCGCCGCGCGGCAGCGAGGCCTCGAGGTGGCCGGCGAGCTCGAGCTCGCCTGGCGGCGCCTCCCGAACCAGTTCTGCGCCGTCACCGGCACCAACGGCAAGACCACCACGACCGAGCTGCTGGGGCACATCCACCGGACCGCCGGCCGCGCCGTGGCGGTCGCGGGGAACGTCGGGACGCCCCTGGCGTCCCTGGTGGGCGAGCTGGACCCGGAGGCGACGGTCGTCTGCGAATGCTCGAGCTTCCAGCTCGAGGACACCTCCACGTTCGCGCCGGAGTGCGCGGTCTTCCTCAACCTCGCTCCCGACCACCTGGACCGGCACGGCACGCTCGAGGAATACCGCGACGCCAAGCTCAGGATCTTCGCCAACCAGGGTCCCGAGGACGTCGCCGTCGTCAACGGAGACGAGCCCGAGCTGTCCTCCGGCCTCCTGCCCGGCGAGGCACGCCGGCTGTGGTTCTGCCGGGGCGGCACCTGCGAGATGACCCTCGAGGACGGAGAGCTGCGCTGGCGGGGAGAGCGGCTCGTCGGCGTCGAGCAGCTGCAGCTCCTGGGCGAGCACAACCTCGAGAACGCGATGGCCGCCGCCGCCGCCGCGCTCGCGATGGGGATCGAGGCCGTCGCCGTCGCCGAGGGCCTGCGGAGCTTCGAGGGGGTCCCGCACCGCCTCGAGAGGGTGCGCGAGCGCAACGGCGTGCTCTACGTCAACGACTCCAAGGCGACCAACGTCGCCTCCGCGCTGGCCGGCATCGGCGCGTTCGACGGCGGCCTGCACCTGATCCTCGGGGGATCGCTGAAGGGGGAGGGCTTCGAGCCGCTGGCCGGGCCCGTGGCCGACCGCTGTGTCGCCATCTACCTGATCGGGGCCGCCGAGGACCAGCTCGCCATCGACCTCGCGGGGGCCGCCGCCGCGGGTGTGCACGTCGAGCGGGCGGGGACACTTGAGGGCGCGGTCGCGGCCGCCTCCGGAAGTGCCCGCTCCGGCCAGATCGTCCTGCTCTCTCCCGCGTGCGCGAGCTTCGACGCCTTCGCGGACTTCGAGCACCGCGGCGAGCGCTTCCGCGAGCTGGTGGAGGCGCTCCCGTGAGCGGGAGGGCAGCCCCCAAGCGACGCACCCCGCCGCCGCTCGAGTACTCGCTGCTGCTGACCGCGACGCTCTGCCTGCTCGCGGTCGGCGCCGTGATGGTCTTCTCCGCCAGCTCCGCGGCGTCGCTGCTCTCCGCGGGCGGCGGCGACGGGTTCTACTACCTGAAGCGCACGCTCCTCTTCGCGGCGATCGGCCTGGTCGCGCTGCGGCTGGCCTCGGTCAACGGCGTGCGCGTGTCCCGCCCCCTGATCCCCCTGCTGGTCGGTCTCTCGCTCTTCCTTCTCTTCTGCGTCCTCGTCCCCGGCGTGGGGCAGACCGTGAACGGCTCGCAGCGCTGGCTCGGCACCGGGCTGTTCACCTTCCAGCCCTCGGAGCTGCTCAAGGTCTCCCTGATCCTCTACGGCGCGCACCTGCTGGCCTCCGAGCCGAAGCGGATCCGCAGCCTGCACGGCCTCGCGCCCTATCTCGCGGTGGTGGGGCTCGCCCTCCTCCTGGTGGGGCTGCAGCCCGACCTCGGCACGGCGATGACGGTCACCTGCGGAGTGACCTGCCTGCTGCTCGCATCGGGCGTGGCGCCGCGGACCCTGGCGCCGGTCGCGGCGGTGGCCGGCGTCGCGCTGATCGCGCTGATCGCGAGCAACCCCTACCAGCAGGAGCGCCTCACGGGCTTCATCGACCCGGGTGGAGACCCGGGCGGGGCCGGGTACCAGAGCCTGCAGGCCGAGATCGCCCTCGGCTCCGGAGGCGTGATGGGCGTGGGGCTCGGCGAGAGCGTGCAGAAGGCCTTCTACCTCCCCGAGGCGCACACCGACATGGTCTCGGCCGTCTTCGGCGAGGAGACCGGGTTCGCCGGGATGATCGTGCTGATCGGACTCTTCGGGATGTTCGGGTACGCCGGATTCCGCGCGGCGCACCGGGCGCGAGACCGCTACAGCAAGCTGCTGGCGGCGGGACTGACGTCGCTGATCCTCGGCCAGGCGACCATCAACCTGTTCGCCGTGCTGGGGCTGGCGCCGCTGACCGGAGTTCCGCTGCCGTTCGTCTCATATGGAGGGACCAGCCTGATCGTGACGCTGACCGCCGCCGGGCTGATCCTGAACGTGGCGCGCAGGCCGGCGGCGGCCGGAGCGTCGTCGCGGCCGAAGTCGGGGTCGCGGCGCTCACGCGCGGCCGGTGAAAGACTGCGCGTGGTCGAGGGCGGCGGCGAGAAGATCAGGAGAAGACGAGCTGGAAGCGACACGGGTCGTGATAGCGGCCGGCGGCACAGCGGGCCACGTGGTGCCGGCCATCGCCGTCGCCGACGCGCTGCGCGCTAGCGGGCGGGCCGAGGTCAGCTTCCTCGGGACCCGCGAGCGCGCCGAGGCGCAGCTCGTGCCGGCCGCCGGGTACGAGATCGATTTCCTTCGCGTCAGCGGACTCGACCGCCGCAACCCGCTTCGCGCCGCGGCAGCGGCGGGACGGGCGGCGGCGGCCGTGAGGGTCGCGCGCCGGCTCTTGCGCGAACGCCGCGCCGGGGCCGTGCTCGGAGGCGGCGGCTACGTCGCCGGCCCGGCCGGGCTTGCGGCGGTGACGATGGGGGTGCCGCTCGTCCTGACCGAGGCCGACAGCCATCTCGGGCTCGCCAACCGCCTGCTCGCCTCCCGCGCCCGGCGCGTCTGCCTTGCCTTCCCGATCGCCGGGCGCGAGGGCGACCCCTATCTGGTCACAGGCCGCCCGGTACCGGCCGGCGTGCTCGAGGCCGACCGCGGAGCCGCCCGGCGCCGCTTCGGCATCGCGGAGGGCGATCGTTGCATCACGGTCGTCGGAGGCAGCCTCGGCGCCCGCTCGATCAACGAGGCGGCGCTGGCGGCCTTCGCGGGGGCGGCCAGCGAGGAGGCGCCCGATGCCCCGTGGATCGTGCACGTCGCCGGGCGCCGCGACTATCCGCGCCTGCGCGCGCGCCTCGAGGCGCGCGGGGGCCTCGACCGCTATCTCCTGCTCGACTACGAGCCCTCGCTGGGGGAGGTACTGGCGGCCGCGGACCTCGTCGTCTCGCGCGCCGGCGGCTCGGTGATGGAGATCGCCGTCGCCGCCCGGCCCGCGATCCTTGTCCCGTACCCGCATGCGACAGCCGACCATCAGACCACGAACGCGCGGTGGATGGCCGACGGCGGCGCGGCGATCGTGATCCCGGACGCGGAGCTCGACGCCGGCCGCCTCGGCCGCGAGGCCTC
>DASSYK010000096.1:0-2337 GCA_035703345.1 Solirubrobacterales bacterium | reverse complement strand
AGGCCCTCGAGCCTGCCGTCCTGGAAGATGAAGACGAGCACCCCGAAGGCCACGCTGACGGTGAGCGCGTTCATCAGCAGCGCGAGGAACGGCAGGACCAGCGAGCCGGTCATCGCGAAGATCAGCACCAGCGTCGAGAGCACGATGATCGCCAGCGCGGTCGGCAGGTGGTCACCGAGGCTGTCGCGCTGGTCGCGCAGCTCGGCTGGCGGGCCGTCCACCAGCGCGGGCGCACCCCAGCTCAGGCCGCGCGCCGCCTCGACGGCGTCGAGGGCCTTGTCCGAGAACGGCTTGACCACGAGCTGGACGTCGATCCGCCGCACGTCTCCTGTCGGGGCCAGCCTCTCGACGTCCTCGACCGCGGGCAGCGCGGCGAGCTTGCGCCGCGCCTGCGCGAAGGCGCGCGGCCCGGGGGGCTCGGTGAGGACGACCGTGACGCGCGAGGCCGGGTCGCTCGTGAAGCGGTTCTGCAGAAGGCTGTCCACCCGCCGGGCGCTGCTGTCGGCGGGCAGCGTCGTGGCGTCAGCCCGGGTCAACTCGACCCGCAGGAACGGGAGCCCGGCGGCGACCATCGCGACCACGACGACAGCGGCGATCGCCCCTGGGTGGCGCAGGACGAATCGTCCCCAGGCGCGCCAGCGGCGGTCGGTGGGGTGGACCTGGAGCCGCCGCGGCGCGAGCGCGTTCACACGCGGTCCCAGCATCGCGAGCAGCGCCGGCAGCAGGGTCAGGCAGACCAGCGCCGAGGTCAGCGCGACGACCGCGCCGCCCACCCCGATCGAGTAGAGGAAGCGCTGCGGGAAGATGCAGAGCGAGGCGAGCGCCGCCGCGACCGTGAGCCCGCTGAAGAGGATCATCCGGCCCTGCGAGCCGACCGTCTTGCGCACGGCCGCCCCGGTCGGCGCCCCGCCCGCGAGCTGCTCGCGGAAGCGGGAGATCACGAACAGGCTGTAGTCGATCGCGAGGCCGAGGCCGAGGCCGGTGACGATGTTGATGACGAATACGTCGATCGCGATGATCTCCGTCAGCAGCCGCAGCACGAGCAGTGTCGTGACGATCGAGAGCACCCCGACCACCAGCGGCAGCGTCGCCGCGACCAGGCCGCGGAAGACGAGCAGGGAGAGCAGGAACAGAATCGGAGCGGCGAACAGCTCGATCCTGCGCAGGTCGTCCTCGGTGGTCTTGTTGAGCTGGTGCTGGGTCACCGCCGCGCCGCCGGTGACGATGTCGTCGACGTCGCTGAAGCGCTGTTCGACGGTCTTGCCCACCTCCGAGATGTCCTCGGTGTCGGCGTCGAGATAGCCGACGACGATCCCGAGGCGGCCGTCCTCCGAGACGAGCTCGGGGTCGTCGTCCGGGCCGGCCACCGTGGTCACGTCGGGCACGGTTCGGAGCTCGCGCTCGGCGCGCTTCGCGGCCGACGCGAGGCCGTCCTCGCCGCGGGGATCGACGATCAGCACGACGTCGGGCAGAGGCCGCTCGCCGGTCGCGTCCTCGAGCGCCTCGGTCGCCCGGGCGCTCTCCGAATCGGGGTCCTGGAAGCCGTAGGGGGAGACGGCGTCGAACACCGACGCGCCGCCGATCGCGGCGGCGATCGCCACCACCAGCCCTGCGAGCGCTATCCGCCCACGCCACATGTAGGCGTAGTGCCCGAGCCTCTCCACCTACCGATCATAAGCTTGGCGCCGTCCGGGCGGCCCGCGAGGAAGAAACGGATTCATGGCGGGGGCGCCCGCCGCTGCACGAATCCGGTCGATTCGTGGGGAGTAGGACGTATCACTTCCAAAGAGCGCCCACATCCACTAAGGTGGCCGCGCGCATGACGGACGACTCCCTGCTCTACGAGGTCGCTGACGGCGTCGCGACGCTGACTCTGAACCGCCCGGACCAGCGCAACGCGCTCAACGCGGAGCTGCTGGGCGCGCTGGTGGACGGGGTGAAGAAGGCGCGTGCCGACGATGCCGTCAGGGCCGTGGTCCTGACCGGGTCCGGCGACAAGGTGTTCTGCGCCGGCGCCGACCTCGGCGGCTTCGCAGCCGACGTGCCACTGGTCCAGAAGCACTTCGGGTCCGACCTCTTCCTCGAGTTCTTCCGACTGATGCCGCGGCTGGGCAAGCCCTCGCTCTGCGCCGCCAATGGCCACGTGCTCGCGGGGGGCATGGGCCTGGCGTTGTCCTGCGATCTGGTGATCGCCAAGGAGGGGGCGCGGTTCGGCACGCCGGAGATCAACGTGGGGGCATTCCCCTACATGATCATGTCGATCATCTACCGCAACGTCCCGCGCAAGAAGGTCAACGAGATGATCCTGCTCGGGGAGCAGATGTCGGCCGAGGAGGC
>DASSYK010000050.1:0-24274 GCA_035703345.1 Solirubrobacterales bacterium | reverse complement strand
GCGCGTCATCGAGGGCCAGGGGCGGGTGAGCACCAGGGTGCCGGCGCCCTCCGCGATCTCCTCGCCCGACTCGTCGAAGATCTTCGCCTCGACGCCCGGGAACGGCAAGGTCGCCGAGCCCGGCTTGGTCGTGGTCAGGCCGGGCAGCGGCCACCACCGATGTTCTCGTGATACCAGAGCCAGGCGCGCGGGTTGATCGGCTCGCCGACCGTCCCGAGCAGCCGCAGCGAGGAGAGGTCGTGCTTGTCGGGGTGCTCGCGGCCCCACTTCATGCAGGCCCGGATCGCGGTCGGGGCGGTGTAGAAGATCGAGACCCCGTAGCGCTCGATGATCTCCCACCAGCGGTCCTCGGCCGGGAAGTTGGGCGCGCCCTCGTACATGACGCTGGTCGCGCCGTCGGCGAGCGGCCCGTAGACGATGTAGCTGTGGCCCGTGACCCACCCGACGTCGGCGCTGCACCAGAAGACGTCGTCGTCCTTGAGGTCGAAGACCAGCTTCTGGGTCGCCGAGACCTGGGTCAGGTAGCCCGCGGTCGTGTGGACGATGCCCTTCGGCTTGCCGGTCGAGCCCGAGGTGTAGAGGATGTAGAGCGGGTCCTCGGAGTCCATCGGCTCGGGCTCGCACTCGGCGTCGGCCTCGGCGAGCGCCTCGTGCCAGAAGACGTCGCGGCCCGCGCTCATCGGCGGGCCGGTGTCGCCGCGGTTGACGACCACGACGTGCTCCATGTGGGGAAGGCCGGCGAGGATCCCGTCGACGGCCTCCTTCATCGGCATCGGCTTGCCGCGGCGCATCGTCGCGTCGGCGGTAACGAGCACCTTCGCGTCGGAGAACTCCATCCGCTCCTTGACCGACTGCGCGGAGAAGCCGCCGAAGACGACGTTGTGGATCGCGCCGATCCGCGCGCAGGCCAGCATCGCCGCGGGCGTCTCGGGCAGCATCGGCAGGTAGATCCCGACGACGTCGCCCTTGCCGACGCCCAGCCCCTTGAGCACGTTCGCGAAGCGTTGGGTGGTGTCGAGCAGCTCCGCGTAGGTGACGGCGCGCCGCTCGCCGTCCTCGCCCTCCCAGTGGAAGGCGACGCGCTCGCCGAGACCGGCGGCGACGTGGCGGTCGAGGCAGTTGACCGAGGCGTTCAGCTTGCCGCCGTCGAACCAGCGGGCGAAGGGCGGATCCGACCAGTCGAGCACCGTCTCGTAGGGCTCGATCCACTCGAGCTTGTCCGCCCACGAGGCCCACCAGCCCTCGGGATCGGCGCTCGCCTTCTCGTAGACCTTCGGGTCGTTGGCGTTGGCCTGCTTCGCGAACTCCGCGGGCGGGGGGAAGGTCTGCTCCGTGCGCAGCAGCACGTCCATCTCGGGCGTGTCGCCGTCCTTGCTCTGCTCGCTCGCCTCGGCCATCGCTCTCCTCCTTGGTTTCCCTGCGTGCAACCTACCCGGCGCAGCGATTCGGAAGCGGATCGGAGCTGAACAAGGGCCGCTGCGTCAGGAGGAAGAAGCGGAAGCGCGGCGCGAAGCGCCGCTGGCGCGCCCCCGGCGTTCCACGGCCATCCCGCTGACGAGCAGGATCAGGCCCGTCCCGCCGAGGCCGAGAACCGCGAAGCCCGTTGCGGGCAGGCTGGCGCTGGTGCCGGCGGCGTCGGCAGAGGCGACCGCGGCCGCCTCGCTGCCGCCCGATGTGGCGTTGGCGGCGGCGCTGCCACCGCCACCGCCGCCCCCACCGCTCGCGGCGGAGACGCGGACGGTGCCGGACTGGCTGAGGCCGTGGACCGTGCAGTAGTAGCTGAAGGTCCCGGCGCTCGAGAAGGTCTTCGAGCGACTGGCACCGGGGCCGAAGATCCCGGTGTCGAAGCTGCCGTCGCTGGCGGTCGCGGAGTGCTGGGCCTGGCCGTTGTTCCGCCAGGTGACCGTCTCGCCCGCGAAGACCGAGACCGTGGCGGGCGAGTAGAAGTTGTCCCCGACCGAGACGCTGGCCGCGGAGGCCTTCGCCTTCGCGTCAGCGGCGCTCGCCGCGACAGCCGGCTCGTCGGCGGCCGCGGCCGTCGCCGCCGAACCCGGCGAGCTCTCCGGCTCCGCGGGGACGGCCTCGTCCGCGGATGGCGCCGGCTCCTCCGCCGGGTCCTCGGGGCCGGGCGGCGGAGGCGGATCACCCTGGGCAGGAGGCGGTGGCGGCGGTGCCGGCTCGGCGGGTCCTGCGTCCTGTGCGGCCGAGAAGGCCGGCACGGCGACGGTCGCGGCCAGGACCAGCGAGGAGAACCCGACCGCGCGCAGCGTCTTGCCCTGTCCCTTCACAGCGCCCCGATCGTACCTCCCGGCGGCGCGCTGAGCCCGAGTCGGCGAAATGAATCGAGGAATTGGGCAGGCGCCCGGACGGACGCCGCCCTCAGCCGAGGGCGCTGACGCCCGGAGGGGCGTCGGAGGCCTGCGGGTGCTGCTCGGCCGCGACGCGCTTCCGGTGGGTGCGGATCTCGCTCATGATCCGCTCCAGGCGGGGCTCGCGGGAGGCGTCGACGTGAGTCATCGCCGCCGCGATTGCAGGGTGGACGGCGCCGATCCGCTCGTGCATCGCCTGGGCGACGGCGCGGTAGGTCGGGTGGCCCTCGCGGCCCGAGCGCAGCTCGATCAGGTGCATGGCCTCGCGCGCGTTGAGGTCGAGGATGTAGCGGATGCGGTACCCCAGGCAGAGCGCGTAGGGCGCCGCGGCCGGCATCCCGGCGTCCTCGAGCCGCTCGAACTCGCGCCGGGAGAGATCCAGCGCGCGCTCGTACTCGCCCCCCGCTCCCGCATCGCGGACCTCGTCCGGCACGCCGGCCCCGAGGTCGGGGGTGAGCCGCTGCCACTGGCAGGTCAGCATGCGGTGGCGCTGCAGGTCGCGGAACCCGCCATAGTCGGAGACGATCTCGAAGCGGTAGCGGACGGCCTCCCAGCCGCGGCCCGGCCGGTGGCGCCGGTTGGCGCGCTCGCCCGCGAGCTCGGCGATCACGTCGCCGCGCTCGTCGGGCGGCAGAGAGCGGACCAGGTCGAGCACCTCGCGCTCCGAGACCGAGGCGGACTCGAACAGGGACGCCGCCAGCAGCTCCTCCTCGCCTCCCTCCACGTCGATCAGCTCGACCGAGGGCATGTCGTCGGGCTCGCGGGAGTCGAGGCCGAGGCGCGCGACCCAGCGCTCGGCGGCGTCGCGGCGCTGCTCGAGGTAGGAGACCCACTCGCCGCCGCGATCCGGGCGCTCGACCCGCGCCACGAAGCTCGGCATCACCTTCTTCAGCTCCTCGAGGATCTGTGAGGCGAACGCGCGGGCCTCCGGCAGCGGCGAGGCGAGCATCCGCAGCAGCATCTGCTCGTAGGCCTGGCCCGAGGCGAAGATCCCGACGTGGCTCAGCGTCGAGGCGGGCAGCAGGCCGCGCAGCAGGTCGAGCGCCTTCGCCCGGATCGAGCTCTCCCACGCCTTCTGGGGCTCGTCGTCGGCGCGGGGCCAGCGCCCGGCCGCCCATTCGCGCACGGTCTCGAGCGAGCGCGAGTAGATCGTGAACAGCTCGTCCATCGCGCGGGCGTACTCGGGGCCCAGCTCGTCATCGCCGTAGTAGCGGTAGCCGCCCCCCGCCGTCTCGGGCAGCGGGTTGTCGTAGGGGATGTAGCGCGTCGACTGCTCGAGGTAGGCGGCGAGGCGGCCCCGCTGCAGGACCTTGGTGAGCACGTTGGAGACCCACTCGCAGGCGATGTGGGCGCCGCCCACCTGGGCGATCGAGTCGTCGCCGTACCCGAGGAAGACGCGCTCGTAGAGGCCGGCGGCGCGCTCGCCCTCCTCGCCTTCGAACGGGCGCCCCGCGTCAGGGGCGTCGGCCGCGAACTCGTCGAGGTAGAGGCGGCGCAGCGTCCCCGGGTAGCGGGAGTAGCGGGCGAAGAGCGCGCCCTTGACCGTCTCCGGCATGTTGACCAGCGCGAACACGGGCCGGTCGAGGTTCGTGAAGCGGGGAGCGAGCAGCTCTCGCTCCTGCTCGGTGAAGGCCTCGACGGGGTAGCGCACGTGGGCCATCGTAGTGCCCGCGACCGATGTCCCGAGGTGCTCTCGACGCTCGCTACAAGCGGACATTCGGCCAGTTCCGACTGCGGAAAAACCCGGTTAATGGCGCCTTATCCCGCTGGTAGAGTCGCGCCACCGCTCACTCGATTCCCGATGGGCGGATCGTGAGAGCCGGCACGGCCGGCGCGCTGAAGGAGCGGCTTCTGAAGACCTACGGCCCCGGCGACGCCTCGCGGGAATCCCATCCCGCTCGCGGCGCGCGTGCGATCTCGGTCCGGGGGGCGTGGAGGCTCGCGGCGCTGCTCTTCATCGTCGGATCCTTGACGACGATCCCGGGCGCCCTGCTCCTGGACACCCGGCTCGAGCCCTGGGTCTACGGCCTGACCGCCCTGGGGGTCGCCAGCGGCATCGCCTGCCTGCTGGTCCCGTGGTGGGCGATCAGCGACCGCTGGCTGGCCCTCGTCCCCGTGCTCGCGACGATCGAGATCGTGGTGGCCGTCCTGGTCGGCCACGAGGTCTTCACCTACCTCTACTTCTTCGTCGCCCTGTTCGTGGCGCTCGTCTTCCCCCACCCCCGCCAGATGGCACCGTTCCTCGCGCTGCTCGCGGCCGCCCTGCTGCTGCCGGTCGCGGTCTCCGACGAGCCCACGCGCGAGACGCTGCTCTGGGCCGTCGTCTCCGCTCCGGGCGTGCTGCTGACGGCGATCGTCGTCGGGCGCCTCACCGCCGGCCTGGAGGAGAGCCGCGAGGCCTACCGCCAGCTCTCCACCGAGGATGGCCTCACCGGCGTCGGCAACTACCGCTCGCTGATGGAGCGGATGCGCCACGAGACGGCGCGCCACCACCGGCGCGGCCGCGAGTTCGCCGTGCTCGTCCTCGACATGGACAACTTCAAGACCGTCAACGAGACCCAGGGCCACCTCGTCGGCGACATGCTCCTGACGATCGTCGGCGCCATGATCGACCTCAAGGTCCGCACCGAGGACGCCGTCTTCCGCCAGGGCGGCGACGAGTTCGCGGTCATCGCCCCCGAGACCGGCCGCATCCAGGCCGAGCGCCTTGCCCAGCGGATCGAGCGTGCTCTCTCGCGCATCAGCTCCGGCGACGTCAAGCTCTCCGCCACCGTCGGCGTCGCGGTCTTCCCCCACGACGGCAGCGAGCCGGGTGAGCTGCTCGACTCGGCCGACGCCTCGCTGCTGACGCGCAAGCGGCGGGTGGCGCCGGCCTGGAGCGGCACCTAGGCCGGGCCTCACCTTCCGCCCTACACGGCCAGCGACGCGGTCGCCGCGACGATCGCGATCACCGTCGACCAGGCGACGGCTTGGGCCGAGAGCCTCAGGTCGAGCCCGTACACGTGGCCGACGAGCAGGGTGTTGATGCCCACCGGCATCGCGGCCAGCAACAGGTAGGGGCCCGGCAGGTCGATCAGGGGAGCGGCCATCGCGAGCAGGAGCCCCGGCGCGACCACCATCCGCAGCACGATCGCGATCGACACCTCCGGCCGGAAGGGCGATCCGAGGGTGTAGTGGCCCTCCTCGGCCTCCTCGGCGAGGATCGCCCCCACCGCGAAGAAGCCGATGGGGAGCAGGGCGACGACTGCCACCCGGGAGGCGTCGACGAGGAAGTCCGGCGCCAGGCCCTCGGGCGCCAGCAGCCCCGCGACCGCCGCGTAGAGCGGCGGGTTGCGGGTGAAGAAGGCGGCCACGCGCTCGCGCGGCGACTCGCCCGCCTTGTCGCCGAAGGCGGCGCCGACCGCGAAGCCGGCCAGCAGCAGCGCGGGAGCGCCGACCAGGACGTCATAGGCGACAGCCTCGCCCAGCGCATCGAAGCCGAGCAGCGACGCCGTGAGCGGGTACCCGAGGTAGCCGGTGTTGGCGATCAGCGCGCAGGTCATCAGGGCCCCGCGCGAGGCGCGCGGCAGGCCGAGCGCCCGCCCCGCCCACCACGCGAGAGCGGTGGCGATCCCGATCGCGAAGTAGCCCAGCAGGATGCCGATCCCGATATCGGCGTCGAAGTGGAGCCGGGCCACGTTGAAGAACGTGACGAACGGCAGCAGCGTGAAGACGCTCGCCGTCAGCGCCGCGCGCGCGGCCGCCGCGGCGCGGTCGTGCCAGCGCAGCTCGGAGGCCGCGCCGACGCCGGCCGCGACGAGGATCACGGCGACTGTGAGCAGGACCCCCACGGGGCGGACATCCTGCCTGACGCCCGCCCCGCGGGTGCCGCCGGTGCCTCAGGCCAGAAGCTTGGCCTTCTGGCTCTCGAACTCGTCGGCGCTGATGACGCCATCGTCGCGGAGCTTCGCCAGCTTGGTGAGCTCGTCCGCGCTCGAGGCGCCGGCCGTCGCGCGCACGTACTCGCTGAGCTGCTCCTGGTGCTGCTTCTGCTCGGCGATGGCGCGCTCGCGCATCCCGGCGCCGCGGGCGATCAGGTAGATCAGCGCGGTCAGGAAGGGGACGAAGATCAGGAAGAAGACCCAGGCGGCCTTGGCCCAGCCGGACATCTCGTGGTCGCGGAAGAGGTCCGAGAGGATCGTGAAGAGGACGAGGATCCAGGCCATGAAGACGAAGACCGAGAGGACGGTCAGCAGGGCCTCGCCCAGGCTGAACTCAGCGAGTGGGAGCATCAGGTTCCTTTCTGTGGTCGGGCAGTGCCAGGGAGCGTAAGCGACCGCGCCCGCTATCCGACCGCGAGGGACTCGCCGGCGGCCGAGGCCCAGTCGACGAGGGGATCCGGATAGACGCCGAAGGCGACCGTGGCCGCCGCGCAGAGGATGGCGGCGCCGACGATCAGCAGGCAGCGGCCGGCGCCCTTGGTCCCGGGCTCGTCGCGGCCGCCCGCGGACGCACCCGGGGCGTCCGCCTCGGCCGAGGCGCCGGCGATCACGGGCATCTGTGCCTCGGCCGCGGGGTCGGGACGCATCCAGACCGCCGCCAGCACCCGCAGGTAGTAGGCCATCGAGATCATCGTCCCGATCACGATCGCGACGCCGAGCCAGGTGTAGTCGCCGTCGACGGTCGCCTCGATCAGGAAGAGCTTGCCGATGAAGCCCGAGGTGCCCGGCAGCCCGGCGAGGGCGAGGAAGCCGATCGTCAGCGGCCAGGCCAGCAGGGGCCGGCTGCTGCCGAGCCCCTCCATCGCGCGGATGTCGTCGCCGAAACCGGTCTCCCGCTCGCGCGCGACGATCACCGCGAAGATCGCGAGGTTCATCAGCGCGTACGCGGCGAGGTAGAAGACGAGCGCGTTGAGCCCCGTCTCGCTGAAGACCACGATGCCGGCGAGCATGTAGCCCGCCTGGGCGATGCCCGAGTAGCCCAGCAGGCGCTTGAGCGAGTCCTGGCTGAGCGCGCCGATGTTGCCGACCGCGATCGAGATCGCCGCGAGCGCGGCCAGCGCCACGTCCCAGTCGGCGGAGACGGGGCCCAGTGCCACCTCGAACAGCCGGGCGAAGGCGACGAACGCCGCGGCCTTGGTCGCGACCGCCATGAACGCGGTGACCGGGGTGGGGGCGCCCTGGTAGACGTCGGGCGTCCACTGGTGGAAGGGCGCCAGCGAGACCTTGAAGGAGAGGCCGACCGCGGCCATCGCCGTGCCGATCAGGATGATCGTGTCGTCGGCGTCGCCGGCCGCAAGCGTGTCCGCGATCGCGGTGAAGTCCGTCGAGCCCCCGGCGCCGTAGATGAAGGCGAACCCGTAGAGCATCGTCGCCGAGCCGAGCGAGCCGATGATCAGGTACTTGAGCCCCGACTCGAGCGAGGCCTCCTTGCGGATCGACGAGCCGCACATGATGTAGAGCGGGATCGAGAGCAGCTCGAACCCGATGAAGAACGCGACCAGGTTCTGGGCCTGCGCCAGCAGCGTCATCCCCAGCACCGAGCCGAGCAGCAGCGCGTAGAACGCCCCGAGCCCGGCCTTCTCAGCCGCGTCCTCGCGCATCGAGAGGATCACGCCCACGGCCCCGGCGAAGATCGCGATCAGCGCCGCCGCCAGGCCCAGCTCGTCGAGCCGCAATGCGCCCGAGACCAGGTCCTCGCGCTCGCCCCACTGCCAGATGGCGAGCCCGGCCGCGGCGCCGAGGCCCGCCAGGGTCAGGCCGGCGATGACGAAGCGGTGCAGGGGCAGCAGGCCGGCCATCAGCACCACGACGAGCGCGGTGGTCAGCGCGATCACGGGCGAGAGGCCGGCGTAGTCGATGTGGGGGGCGGTGAACTCCGTCACTTTCCGGGCCCCTCCGTGACAGCCGCCGTGGGCTCGCTGGGCTGCTCGAACGAGCTGAGCTGCTCGTTGACCGACTCGTCGCTCCGCTTCAGGACCACCTGCGGGTAGAAGGCGAGCGCGACGATGCAGGCGACGAGCCCGCCGATGATCGCGCCCTCGCGCCAGCCCAGCTCGCGGGATTCCACGCCCTCCGGCTTGCGGTTGTGCATCGCATGCTGGAAGAGGCGAAGCGCGTAGTAGGAGGCCATGATCACGCCGAGGGCGGCGATCAGGGCGAAGACGATCTTCTCCTGGAAGACGCCGTTGAGGATGTAGAACTCGCCGACGAAGTTGGCCGAGCCGGGGATGGCCAGCAGGGCCATCGTGACGACGAGGAAGAGCGCGGCCATCACGGGGGCGCGCATCGCGATCCCGCCCATCTTCGTGACGTCGTCGCCGCCGGAGCGCTCGGCGAGCAGGACGATGATCAGCATCAGGGGCACGATCACGATGCCGTGGTTGACCATCTGGATCACGGCGCCGTCGGCTCCGTCGGGGCGCAGGGCGAAGATCCCGAGCGTGATGAAGCCGAGCTGGGCGACCGAGGAGTAGCCGGCGACCAGCCTCGCGCTGGTCTGGGTGAAGGCCATCACCGAGCCGTAGAGGATCGAGGCCAGGGCGATCACCAGCACGATCTCCTGGAAGTCGACGGTGGCCTCCGGGAAGATCGGCAGCACCACGCGCAGGAACCCGTAGGCGCCGACCTTCGAGAGCACCGCGGAGAAGACGGCGAGCACCGGCAGCGGCGCGACGCGGTAGGCGTCGGGCATCCAGCCGTGGACGAGGAAGGCCGGCATCTTCACCAGGAAGGCCGCGGCGAAGAACCAGAAGATCCAGTGCTGGCTGCCCTCGCTGAGCAGGCCCTCGCGAAGCTCGGCCATCGAGAAGACCGGCGTGCCGTCGCCCGCGATCACTCCCGCGGCGATCGCCCCGACGAGCATCAGCAGCGAGCCGACGAGCGTGTAGACGATCATCTTGATCGTCGCCGGTGCCGGCCGGACGGGACCCTCGCCCTCGCGGCCGGGATGCTCCGAGCCCCAGCTCCCGAACAGGAAGTAGAACGGGATCAGCATCAGGTCGAAGAAGAGGACGAAGAGCAGCAGGTCCTGCGCGAGGAAGGCGCCGAGCGTCGCCGTCTCCGCGAGGCCCAGCAGGAAGAAGTAGGTCTTCGGCCGCTCGGGGGTGCGGATCGCCGACCAGAGGATCGCGGCGAACCAGGCGACGGTCGTCAGCAGGACGAGGAAGAGGCTGATGCCGTCCACCCCGAGCTGGTAGCGGACGCCGAGCTCGGGGATCCAGCTCTCGTCGACCGCGTGCTGGATGCCCGCGCTGCCGGAGTCGAAGTCGGTGACGAGGCGGATCGCGAGGTCCAGGGCCAGGAAGGCGCCCAGCGCGGCGGCCCACCCAGCGAAGCGGCGCGGGACGAGGCAGGCCAGGAGGCCTGCGGCGAGGGGGAGCCAGAGCATCACCTGGAGCACGTCACGACCCCGCGATCAGGAAGTAGAGGGCGAGCCCGCAGAAGCCGAGCACGAGCAGCAGCGCGTAGCCGCGCAGATAGCCGGACTGCGCCACCCGCACCGCGGCGTTGGCGCCCTTCGCGGCGCCCACCGTGCCGACGACGAGGCCGTTGACGACGTAGCGCTCGAAGACCGAGTTGGCCCAGCGGCCGAAGCCGAGCGCCGGGCGGACGATCAGGAAGTCGATGGCCTCGTCGAAGTACCACTTGTTCTCGAGGAACTTGTGGATGCCGGCGAAGCGCTCCGCCAGGCGCTTGGTCGTCCCGGGTCGCTGCAGGTAGAGGACAGCGGCGAACCCGATGCCGAGCAGCGAGATGATCGAGCCGACGCCGAGGCCGCGCCACTCGGCGGCGTTCGAGGGCAGGTCGTTGTAGAGGGTCGAGTCCTCGAACGAGCCCTCGAGGAAGTGCTCGATCACGGCATCGACACCGGGGACCTGGACCAGGCCTGCGAACAGCGCGCCGAAGGCCAGCACGCTCATCGCGATCTTCATCGGCCACTCGCGCTCGGCGATGTGGTGCTCGGGGCCGGGGAAGCCGATGTCCGTGTCCTCCCTCTCGCCGGTCGCGGGGTTCTCGGGCTCGGCGTGGGAGATGTGGCCGGCCTCGACCTCGCGCGCCTCCGGGACGGGGTCCCCGTACGCGACCCGGAAGCCGATCCGGAAGGCGTAGAACGCGGTCAGGAGCGCGCCGATGTAGCCGCCGATCGCGAACACCCAGTAGAAGCCGCCGCGGTGCTCGGCGAATGCGAGGATCTCGTCCTTCGAGAAGAAGCCCGAGGTCCCCGGGAAGGCGGCCAGCGCCAGGCATCCGATCAGGAGCGTCGCCACGGTGAACGGCATCGCGCGGCGGAAGCCGCCCATCAGGTCGATGTTCTGGCGGTTGGCCATCGCGCCGATGATCGAGCCGGCCGCCATGAACAGCAGCGCCTTGAAGAAGGCGTGCGTCATCAGGTGGAAGAAGGCCGCCGAGTACGCGCCGATCCCGACGCCCATGACCATGTAGCCGATCTGGCTCATGGTCGAGTAGGCGATGATCCGCTTCAGGTCGGTGACGACCAGCGCGATCGTCGCGGCGATCAGCAGCGTCGCCAGGCCGATAAAGGCGGCGATGTCGGCGGCGGTCAGCGCGATCTCGAAGACGGGGTGGAAGCGGCCGATCAGGTAGACGCCCGCGGTCACCATCGTCGCCGCGTGGATCAGCGCGGAGACCGGGGTGGGCCCCTCCATCGCGTCGGGCAGCCAGGTGTGCAGCGGGACCTGCGCCGACTTCGCGGCCGCCCCGACCAGCAGCAGGCAGCCGATCGCGACCGCGACGCCCTCGTTGGTCGTGAACTCCTCGGGCGCGCGCTCGAAGATCTGGAGCAGGTCGAAGGTGCCGAGCTCGCGGAAGATGAAGAGCGCCGCGATCACGAGGCCGACGTCGCCGACGACGTTGATCACGAAGGCCTTCATACCGGCGCCGGTCGCGGTCCCGCGGCGGAACCAGAAGCTGATCAGCGCGTAGGAGGCGAAGCCGACGAACGCCCACCCGACGATCAGCAGGATCAGGTTGCCCGCCAGGAGCAGCAGCAGCATCGAGAAGACGAAGAAGTTCAGGTAGCTGAAGAAGCGCCGGAACCCGTCGTCCGAGGTCATGTACGAGATCGAGTAGAGGTGGATCAGGGTCGAGACCCCGGTCACGACCAGGCACATGAAGACCGAGAGCGGGTCCACCAGGACGTTCATCTGGATGTCGAGGCCGCCCGCCGAGGCGTAGTCGTAGAGCGAATTGGTCAGCTGCCGGTCCTCGACGGGGTGGTCGAGGATCTGGACCAGCGCGCCGATCGCGCACAGGAACGCGAGGCCGATCGCGCCCGTGCCGATCCAGCCCGCGGCCCGGCCCGGCAGGGCCCTCCAGCCGAGCGCGATCACCATGCTCCCCGCGAGCGGGAAGGCGAGGATCAGCCAGCCGTACGTCGTCGCGTCCATCCGGCGCTCAGCCCCTCAGGCTCCGCAGCTCGTCGACGTTGAGCGGGATCCGGCGGCGGTAGGCAGCCACGATCAGGCCGAGGCCGACCACGACCTCGCAGGCCGCGACCACCATCACGATCAGCGCGAAGACCTGCCCCTCCTCGTTGCCGAGCGAGCGCGCGAAGGCCAGCAGCGCCAGGTTCCCGGCGTTGAGCATCAGCTCGAGGCAGAGGAGGATCACCAGGGGCGAGCGCCGCAGCAGGACGCCGGCGACGCCGACGGCGAAGATCAGGGCGGAGAGGACGAGATACCAGGTGATGTCCATCAGCCCACCGGTCCTTCGACCGCGCCAGAGCGCTTGCGGGAGGCGAGAATCACCGCGCCCACGGCCGCCACGAGCAGCAGCAGGGACGCGGCCTCGAACGCGATCAGGAAGCGCTCGAGCAGCAGCTTGCCGATCGCCTCGGGGGAGCCGAAGCCGAGCTTGACCGTGGGGCCCTCGCTCTCGATCGACTTCAGCCCCGAGCCGACGATCGCGATGCCCAGCTCGGCGAAGAGCGCCACGCCCAGCAGCGGCGCGATGAAGCGCTGGCCGGGGATCGGCTCCCAGAGCGGCTCGTCGACGTTGCCGACGTAGGCGGCGACGAAGACGTAGAGCACCATGACGGCGCCGGCGTAGACGACGATCTGCGCGGCGGCGATGAACTCGCCCTGGAGCAGCAGGAAGATCCCGGCGAGCGAGATCAGGTGGACGATCAGCGCCAGCACCGAGTAGAAGGGGTTGCGGAGCGCGATCACGGCGATCGCGCCGCCGAGGGCGCCGATCGCGCCGGCGAAGAATGCGACCTCCTTCACCTGCCGGCTACTCCCCCTCGCGCCGCAGCGGGGCGCGGTCGAGCGGCTCGGCCAGCAGCATCTCCTTGGTGAAGATCAGGTCGGAGCGGTTGTAGTCGGACATCTCGTAGTCGTGGCCCATCGTGATCGCGTCGAACGGGCACGCGACCTCGCAGTAGCCGCAGAAGATGCAGCGCGAGAGGTTGATCTCGTAGACCTCCGCGTAGCGCTCGCCCGCGGAGATCCGGTGCTCGGGGTCGTTCTCGGCCGCGACCACGCGGATGCAGTCCGCGGGGCAGGCGGCGGCGCAGAGCGAGCAGCCGACGCACTTCTCGAGGCCCGTGTCCTCGAAGCGGTGCAGCTTGTGGCGGCCGCGGAAGCGCGGATAGACCGGCGTCTTCTCCTCCGGGTACTGGATCGTCACCGGCCCCTCGATGATCCGGGCGAAGGTGGTGCGCAGCCCCTTCAGCGTCGCGCCGAACGTGCGGGCGACCCCGCCGGCGCCGCCGGGCTCCGGCCCCCGCTGGACCGAGATCACGTCGGCCTCGTCCAGGTAGGCGAAGCGCTCGTTCATCTGCTCGATGCCCTCGGTGTTGAGCTTGGCGTTCATCGCTAGAGGAGGGTCACCAGCACGGCGGTGACGAGGACGTTCAGGGTCGCCAGCGGCAGCATGATCTTCCAGCCGAGGCTCATCAGCTGGTCGTAGCGCAGGCGGGGGAGCGTCGCGCGCACCCAGACGAAGAAGAAGATCAGGCAGAGGATCTTGATGACCACCCAGACCGGGTCGAGCCAGCCGGGGCCGGGGCCCATCCAGCCGCCGAGGAAGAAGGTCACGGCGATCGCCGTGACCACGAACATCTCGAGGTACTCGGCCAGCAGGTAGGAGCCGAAGCGCATGCCGCCGTACTCGGTCATGTAGCCCTGGACCAGCTCGGCGTCGGCCTCGGGGAGGTCGAACGGCGCGCGGTTGGTCTCCGCGAAGCCGGCGACCATGAAGACGATGAAGCCGACGACCTGGGGGATGACGTACCAGATCTCGTCCTGGGCGTGGACGATCTGGGTCAGCGAGAGTGACCCGGCCATCATCACGCAGCCCAGCAGCGAGAGGCCCATCGAGACCTCGTAGGAGATGAGCTGCGCGGCGGAGCGCATCGCGCCGAGGAAGCTGTACTTCGAGCCCGACGACCAGCCGGCGAGCAGCAGGCCGTAGAACGAGATCGAGCCGAAGGCGAAGAAGTAGAGGACGCCGATCGAGACGTCGATCCCGTAGAAGCCGACGCCGTCCTTGACGTCGCCGAAGGGGATGATCGCGAGTGTCACGATCCCCGAGAAGATCACCAGCGCCGGGGCGATCGCGAACAGCAGCGGCACCGCCGCGGCCGGGCGGAACATCTCCTTGCCCGCGAGCTTGCCGATGTCGGCCAGCGGCTGCAGCAGCCCGACTGGGCCGACCCTGTTCGGCCCGTAGCGGTTCTGGAAGCGGCCGATCAGCTTGCGCTCGGCCACCGTCAGCACCGGGACGATCATGAAGACGCCGAGGAAGATCACGATCGACTTCACGACCAGGATCCACGTCGCCTCCGCGAACCCGACCTCCGCGAGCGGGATCACCCGGCGCTCACTCCACCGGCCTGGACGACCCCGAGCTCGGCCTCACGCCTGGTGACCTCGACGCGCTGGGGCACGCCGTTCGCCAGCAGGTTCCCGTTCCCCTCGTCGGTCCCCTCGATCAGAAAAGCGGCACCTGGACGCATCCGCTCCCGGATCGCGACCGTGGCTTCGACGGAGTGGCCGTTGACGGCGACGGTGACCTCGTCGCCGTTGGCGAGTCCCAGCTCGGTCGCATCGGCGGCCGCCAGTTCGAGCTTCTGTCTGGGCATCAGGAATCTCAGCGCGGGATTGCGCTTCGTGACGTCGGTCGCCCACAGATCTCTATAGGTGCCCAACATCAAGCCCATCTCCTCGGCTTCGCCTGCGGGGATATGCGGTTGCGACGCGGGCGCGGGGGCTGCTGAGGCTCCGCTCGGTGCCCTCGGCGAGTCACCCTGGGGCGTCCAAGACTTGCCGGGATCCCTCTCGGCCCACCTGAGCCCCTGTCCGTCGATCTCCTCGTAGGCGGTCGGCCCGTAGAAGGGGACCTCCTCGCAGAGGGCGGCGAAGACCTCCTCCGGCGTCGAGTACGGCGCCGCGGTGCCGGTCGCACCGAGGATCTCGGTCAGCGCCCACCAGCCCGGACGGATCCCGTCGGGGAGGGGCACGTTCGGGCGCAGGCGCTGCAGGCGGCCCTCCGGGTGGGTGACGGTGCCCTCCTTCTCGGCGTGGGTTTCGGCCGGGAGGACGATGTCGGCGTGGCGGGTCGACTCGTCGTCGAACATCGAGACGGCGACGACGAACGAGCCGGCCAGGGCCTTGCGCCAGCCCTCGGAGTCGGGGTGGCTGCGGACCGGGTCGGCGCCCATCAGCAGCAGGGTGTCGAGCTCGTGGGAGGCGAGGCCCTCTCGGATCCCGGCGGCGTCGCGGCCCGCCTCGGCGGGGGTCAGGCCAGGGCCGGCGGTCGGCAGGCAGCCGGCCTCGCGCAGGCCGCGGCCGTTCGGCTCCTCCGGGATCTCGAGCAGGCCGGGGCCGATGCGCTTGTGCATGTCGAGCGCGCGAGAGCAGTCGCGGAGCGCCTCGACCGCGCCGGGCTGGCGCCAGAGGCGCTCGCCCCAGACGATCACCGGGTCGGGGACGGAGCTGAGCAGCGCGGCCATCTCCTTCGCCTCCTCGGCGAAGGGCCCGTCGGCGCTGTGCCCCTCGGCACCGAGGGCGCCGGCCAGAGCCCGGACGAGGCTCGCGGCGTCGCCGGGGGCGTAGCGCGCGCTGACCGCGGCGCCGCCGTCGAGGGTGGTGGGCCGCTCGGTGGCGACGGCGAGCTTGGCCTGGCCGCGGCGCATCGCCTTGCGAATGCGCAGGTCGAGGATCGGCATCTCGTGCAGCGGGTCGGCGCCGAGGACCAGGATCGCGCCGGCGTAGTCGAGATGCCCGACCTTCGCGCTGAGCTCAGGGCGGGAGAGCTCGGCGAGGACGCCCGGATCGACGGGGCCGGCCGAGCTCGCGACGCTGGAGCCGCCGGCCTTGCGGACGATCCGCTGCGCGAGCCAGCCCTCCTCGTTGGAGGTGCCGCCCCCGACGAGGGCGGCGGTCTTCGCGCCCGAGGCCTTGATCCGGGCCGAGATCTTCGCGATCGCGTCGTCCCAGGAGATCGGGGTCAGCGAGCCGTCGCCGCCGCGGACCATCGGCTGGGTGATGCGGTCCTCGGAGTTGAACATCTGGAAGGCGAAGCGGCCCTTGTCGCAGAGCCAGCCGTCGTCGACCTGGTGGTTGTCGCGGGCGAGCACGCGCAGGACGTGCTCGTCGCGGACCGTGAACTTGACGTTGCACTGGGATGGGCAGAGGGTGCACACCGAGCCCGCGTCCTCGATGTCCCAGGGCCGCGCGCGGAAGCGGTAGGTGTAGGAGGTCAGGGCGCCGACGGGGCAGAGCTCGATGATGTTGCCGTGGAAGGGCGCGATGTAGGGGCGCTCGTCGAAGGTGCCGACGAAGCTCTTGTCGCCGCGCTCCAGGAGCTGGAGCTGCTCGTCCTCGGCGACCTCCTGGCTGAAGCGCACGCAGCGGTAGCAGAGAATGCAGCGCTCGCGGTCGATCGCGATGAGCGGCGAGAGCTCGAGCGGCTTCTGGAAGTGGCGCTTCGGGTCGGTGAAGCGGCTGCGGCCGGGGCCCCAGCCCATCGTGATGTCCTGGAGCGGGCATTCGCCGCCCTTGTCGCAGACGGGGCAGTCGAGCGGGTGGTTGACCAGGAGGAACTCGACGACCGCGTTCTGGGCCTCCTTCACCTGGTCGGTCTGGGTGTAGACGACCATGCCGTCGCGGATCGGGGTCGAGCAGGCGGTCTGGAGCTTCGGGATGCCCTCGATCTCGACCATGCACATGCGGCAGGCGCCGACCGGCTCGCCGAGCTTCGGCTCGTAACAGAAGACGGGGATCTCGATGTCGCCCTGCTTGGCGGCGTCGACCAGCATCGTGCCCTCCGGCGCGATGACCTCGCGGCCGTCGATCACGAGCGTGACCGCGTTGCGGATCGGCTGCGGGCTCATGCGGCCATGCTCACTTCGATCGGCTTCAGGGCCGAGCCCGTCGCGACGCCGGGCACGCCGTGCTCGATCGCCTCGTCGAACTCGGAGCGGAACTTCTTGACCATCGAGCCGACCGGCATCGCCATCGAGTCGCCGAGGACGCAGAGGCAGTGGCCGATGATGTTCGTCTGGACCGAGGCGACCGTCTCGAGGTCGATCGGCGTCGCCTCGCCCCGCACCATCCGCTCCAGCATCTTCACCGTCCAGTTGGTGCCCTCGCGGC
The DNA here is from genome assembly GCA_035703345.1 of Solirubrobacterales bacterium. Taxonomy (GTDB): domain Bacteria; phylum Actinomycetota; class Thermoleophilia; order Solirubrobacterales; family 70-9; genus DASSYK01. The sequence goes on along the minus strand of DASSYK010000050.1, from coordinate 7,306 downwards.
ACGGGGTGCACTTGCCGCACGACTCGTGGTGGTAGAAGCGCGCGGTCCGCAGCGCCAGCTCGACGACCGACGTCGTGTCGTCGAAGACGATGATCGAGCCGGAGCCGAGCATCGAGCCCGCCTCCTGCATCGTCTCGAAGGCGTAGGGGAGGTCGAGGCCCTCGTCGGCGGTCAGGACCGGGGACGAGGAGCCTCCCGGATAGAAGCCCTTGATCGTGCGGCCGGCGAGGGCCCCGCCGGCGAGCCCCTCGATGATCTCGCGCGTGGGGACGCCGAGCTCGACCTCGTAGTTTCCCGGCCGCTCGACGTCACCGGAGACCGAGACGACCTTGGTGCCGGGCGATTGCTCGGTGCCGAGTCCCTTGAACCAGTCGGCGCCGCCGTTGACGATGTGGCTGACGTTGGAGAGCGTCTCGACGTTGTTGATCAGCGTCGGACCGCCGTAGAGGCCCTGGACCGCGGGGAACGGCGGCTTCAGCCGCGGGTTGCCGCGCTTGCCCTCGAGCGAGTCGAGCAGGGCGGTCTCCTCACCGCAGATGTAGGCGCCGGCGCCGCGGTGGACGACCAGCTCGACCTGCTCGCCCGTGCCGAGCACGTCCTTGCCCAGGAAGCCGGACTCGTAGGCCTCGTCGACCGCTGTGTCGAGGATGTCGCCCTGGAGGTCGTACTCGCCGCGAATGAAGATGAAGCAGCGGTTGGCGCCGGCCGCGCGCGCGGCGATGACGATCCCCTCGATCAGCTGGTGCGGGTTCTTCTGCATCAGCTCGCGGTCCTTGAAGGCGCCCGGCTCGGACTCGTCGGCGTTGCAGCAGAGGTACTTGTCCATGTCGCCGCGCGGAAGGAAGCTCGCCTTCTTGCCCATCGAGAAGCCGGCGCCGCCGCGGCCCCGCAGGCCGGAGGACTCCAGCTGGTTCAGCAGCTCATCGGGCGCCATCCCCTTGAACGCCTTCTCGATCGCCGTGTAGCCGCCGAGGCGACGGTAGGTGTCGATCGACGTGAGCCCGGGCTCGTCCACGTTGCGGAACAGGAGCCTGGTCTCAGCCATCGGGGATCTCCTTGGCGCCGGGGCCGCCGGCGACGCCGCGGTCCTGAAGGCGCTTGTCCGGCAGCACGTCCGCGCCGCCACGCAGCTGCTCCAGCACCTTCGCCGCGTCGGCGGTCTCGAGCGGGCCGTAGTACCGGGAGTCGATCGACGCCATCGGCGCGATGTCGCAGGCGCCGAGGCACTCGAAGCCCCGTACGTAGACCGTCCCGTCCTCCGAGGTCTCGCCCGGCCCGCTCACCCCGGCCGCCTCGATGAAGGCGCCGAGCACGTCGTCACCGCCCCGCAGCCAGCACGAGATGTTGGTGCAGACCAGGACCTCGTGCTCGCCCTGCGGTTCGAGGTGGAAGAGGTCGTAGAAGCTGGCGACCGCCTGCAGGTAGCCGGGTGTGACGCCCATGACCGCAGCAGCCTGGCGGATCCCCTCCGGGCTGCAGTAGCCGTAGCGCTTCTGCACCGCCCACAGCGCCGGGATCGAGGCCGAGCGCTTCTCGGGGTAGCGGTCCATCGCGCGCCGGATCGTCTCGGCGAGCTCGCCCGGCACGTCCACTTCGTTCAGGTCCGGCACCCCGGCCGGCTCCTGATCGGCGCCGCGCGGCTCGTGGATGATCTCCTCGCCCTCGGGGCCCCGCCGCACCGGAGTCGTGGCCAGCGTGTCGTCGGGGGCGAGCTCCTCCTGCTCGTCGGGCATCGGCGGCGTCGTGGGCGAGTCGTGGATGTGGCCGGGGTCGTCCAGCCAGGGGCGGCGGCCCTTCGGGAGCAGCGGGCTCATCGGTCGATGCCTCCCAGGATCGGGTCGAGCATGGCCAGGTTCTGGATCAGGTCCGCGACGTAGCCGCCGACGCACATCTCGCGCAGCGCCTGCAGGTTGGTGAAGGAGGGATCGCGCATGTGGACGCGGGCGGGCTTGGCCGAGCCGTCGGCGACGACGAAGCAGCCGAGCTCGCCGCGGGGGCTCTCGATGGGGTAGTAGAGCTCACCCGGCGGCACCCGGAAGCCCTCGGTCACGAGCTTGAAGTGGTGGATCAGGGACTCCATCGAGGTCGAGAGCTCGTCGCGCGGCGGCAGCACGACCTTGCGGTCGGAGGCCATCCACGGGCCCTCGGGCAGGCCGTCGAGCGCCTGCTCGAGGATCCGCACGGACTCGCGCATCTCGGCGAGGCGCACGCGGTAGCGGTCGTAGCCGTCGCCGACCGTGCCGACCGGGATCTTGAACTCGAGGTCGCCGTAGGCGAGATACGGGTCAGCCTTGCGCAGGTCCCAGGGCTCGCCGGCGGCGCGCAGCAGCGGCCCGGTGACGCCCAGCTCCAGCAGGCGCTCGCGGGAGACGATCCCGACGCCCTTGGTCCGGCGCAGGAAGATTTCGTTGTTGTCGAGCAGCGCCTCGTACTGGTCGACCCGCGAGGGAAGAATGGAGATGAAGTCGCGGAGCTTCTGCTCGAAGCCGAGCGGGATGTCCTCGAAGACGCCGCCCACCTGGAAGTAGCGCGTGTGCATCCGCTGGCCGGCCGACATCTCGAACATGTCGAGGACCGCGTCGCGCTCGCGGAAGCAGTACCAGAACATCGAGATCGCGCCGAGGTCAAGCGCCGAGGTGCCGAGCCAGACGAGATGCGAGTGGATCCGGTTCAGCTCCATGTGGATCACGCGCAGATAGGAGGCGCGATCGGGGATCTCCAGCTCCAGGAGCCGCTCGACGCAGCCGCAGAAGGCCTGCATGTTGAAGAAGTAGGCGAGGTAGTCCATCCGCTCCACGAACGGGATCGCCTTCCAGTAGCTCTTCTGCTCGCAGGACTTCTCGATCCCGGTGTGGACGTAGCCGATGATCGGCTTCAGGTCCAGCACCTCCTCGCCGCGCAGCGTGACGATCAGCCGCAGCACCCCGTGGGTCGCCGGGTGGTGCGGCCCCATGTTGATGGTCATGACCTCCTGCTCGGGCTCGAGCTCCCCCTCGACGTCCGGCGGGCCGGTCTCGATCGTCGCCCCGGCCTCGACCAGGGGCGCCAGCGGGTCCTCGACCTCCGGCCGCACGCCGCGCTTGGTCGCGAACAGGGGGTCCTCGTCGCGGAGCTCCTCGTCCCTGAGCGTCGGGTCGGCCATCACTCGAACCAGCGCGGGGTTTCGATCTCGTTGTGGGTGAAGAGGACGGGATCACCGCCGACCGGGAAGTCGCGCCGCTGCGGCCAGCCCTCGTAGTCCTCGGGCATCAGGATCCGCCGCAGGTCGGGATGCCCCTCGAAGACGATCCCGAACATGTCGTAGGCCTCCCGCTCGGGGAAGTCCGCGGTGGGGAAGAGCTCGACGCAGGAGGGGATCGCCGGGAGCTGCTCCTCCGCCGGTGGGCCGTCGAGGCTGGGGCCGACGGCGGGGTCCGGCAGCAGCGCCTTGACGTTGATCCGCTCGACGCGGTCGCGGTTGAGCAGCTCGTAGTGGACGGCGAAGCGCGGAGCCGCCGGCAGGTAGTCGGCGGCGTGGACGCTGGAGAGGAACGTGTACTCCTGGCCGGGCGTGTCGCGCAGCCAGCTCAGGACGTCGAGCACCTTGGCCGGGTCGACGATCAGGCTCGCCCGGCCGTGCTCGAGCGCGGTCTCCGTCACGGTGCCGTCGCGCACGCCGTTGATCTCCTGGGCGATCAGCTCGAGGCCGGGGGCGTCAGGCATCGGGCGCGGCCTCCTCCGCTTCGCGTCCGGGGGCCGCCCGGCGGATCGCGCGCGACGCGGCCTCGATCGTCTCGGGGGTGGGCCTGCCGGGCTCCAGGCGCGCCCATTCCTCGGTGCCGATCGCGTTGTAGCGGGTGCGCCAGCCGAGGTCGGGCCCGCCCAGGATCTTCTTCTGAAGCTTGTTGAAGCCGTTCATCAGGGCCTCGGGCCGCGGCGGGCAGCCGGGCACGTGGACATCGACCGGCATGAACTTGTCCGCGCCCTGGACGACGGCGTAGTTGGCGAACATCCCGCCGCTCGACGAGCAGGCTCCCATCGCGATCACCCACTTGGGCTCCAGCATCACCACGTAGAGCCGGCGGACGACGGGCGCCATCTTGATCGAGACGCGGCCGGAGAGGATCAGCAGGTCGGCCTGGCGCGGCGAGGCCCGCAGCGCCTCGGCGCCGAAGCGGGCGAGGTCGGTGCGGGCGCTGACGATCGACATCATCTCGATCGCGCAGCAGGCGAGCCCGAAGGTCGCGGGGAAGATCGAGTTGGCGCGGGCGGTGTTCAGCGCCTTCTCCAGGGTGGTCGTGAAGACGCTCTGCTCGACGAACTCCTCGAGGTCGCGGCCCTCGAGGTCGCCGCGCAGCATGTCGCGCGCGCGAAGCTGCTTCGCCCGGAACTCCTCCGGGGTGCCGGGCTGCTCGGAGGGCGCCGGGACCCTCAGCTTGCGGCGCTCTATCTCCAATCCAGTGCTCCTCGCGCCCAGACGAAGATGAGCGCGACGAACAGGAGCAGCACGAACAGCCCGATCTCGACCAGCACGAAGACGCTCTCGGCCGCGGCCACGATGGTCCCGACCGGGTAGAGGAACACGACCTCGATGTCGAAGAGGATGAAGAGCATCGCGATCATGTAGAAGCTGACGCCGAACTTGAACGATCGCGTGACGTGCGAGGGAAGCCCGCACTCATACGGCTGGGTCTTGATCGGGTTCGGCCGCTTCGGCCCGATCACCGCGTTGAGCAGCACAAAGGCGCTGCCGACGACGATGCCGATCGCGGCGAAGACGAGGATGGGGAGGTAGCTCTGCAGCACGCTCGAACCTCTTATATCAGGGACTTTGTATCAACCTGTTACATAGTGTTTTTCCGCACCAGAAAGCGAAAGGTCCGACCTTTTGAGGCGGACACGAGCCGGCGGGGCGAGACCCGGTGGTAGGCGTCCACGTCGCCGTCGGGATCTCCCTGATCGCCGCCAACCTGGTCGCCGGCCTCTGGGGCGGAGTCGCCTGGTTGCGCGACCGTCCGGCCGTCGGCTTCTGGTACGCCCTGCGCGTCGCCCAGGTCACCGTGGTGCTGCAGGCGGCCCTCGGCATGGTGCTGCTCTTCCTCGAGCACGAGGCGGAGGACCTCCATTACGTCTACGGGGCCCTGCCGCTCCTGATCTCGTTCCTCGCGGAGCTCACCCGCGCCGGCGCCGCGCAGCAGGAGCTGGGCGAGACGGAGTTCCGCTCCCTCCCCGAGGACGAGCAGCACCAGGTCGCGATGGCGATCGTCCGCCGCGAGATGGGGATCATGTCCGTCGCCTGCCTGGTGATCGTCTTCCTCGCCCTGCGGGCGGTGGGGACGACGCCGCTCCTCTAGCGGGGTCCTAGCTCTCCGCCAGGAGGTCCCTGTAGGTGCCGCGGTGGAAGATCAGCGGCATCCCCTCGCGGCCCTCGGCCTCGAGGACGGCGCCGGTGAGGATCAGGTGGTCGCCGCCGTCGATCAGGTCGCGCAGCTCGCAGGCGACCCACATCAGGGCGTCGTCGAGGCGCGGCGAGCCGTGGCTCTCGCTCCAGCCGACCCCGTCCCACTTGTCCGGCTGCGGGTCCTTGGTCGTGAAGCGCCGGGCCATCTCCTCGTAGCCGGCGGCGAGCGCGTTGACCCCGAAGAGGCCCGAGGCCCGCGCCACCGCGAGCGTGCGCGAGCCCCGGTCCAGGCAGGCGAGCATCAGGGGCGGATCGAGGGACAGCGAGCTGACGGCGTTGGCGGTCGCGCCGGCGGGCCCCCCGCCGCCGAGGGCCGTGACGACGGTGACCCCGGTGGGGTAGGCGGCAAGCGCCTCCCGGAAGCGCCCGGGCGTGACTGACGGCTCGCTCACCCACCGAACGCTACGCGCTGGCCCCGACCGGCGGCGCGCGCGCAGCCTCCCCCGGGCCGCTTGAATATGATCCCGCCGCGTGCGTGGGGTTCTCGTACTGATCTCGGTCGCCGTTGCGGCGGCAGCGCTCTCGGCCTGCGGGTCGGAGGGCATCGACCTGAACGCTGACGCGAGCCCGGAGATGGAGGAGGGTGCGCAGCTCTTCTCCGAGCGCTGCTCGGGCTGCCACACGCTCAAGGCCGCCGGGGCCCAGGGCAGCGCCAACCGCAGCCAGCGCCAGCAGGGCCCCAACCTCGATCAGCGCAAGGAGAGCTACGACGACGTGATCTACGCGATCGCGAACGGCGGCTTCTCCGGCGCGATCATGCCCCAGAACATCGTCGTCGGCGACGACGCCGACAAGGTGGCGCGCTTCGTCGAGGAGTACTCGGGCACGGACGTCGTGGACTCGCCCCGCCCCGGTCAGCCGTAGACCTCCTTCCGGGGACGCCGAGCCACGCTCGACCTGAAGAAGATCCGCCGCGACCCGGAGCCGGCTCGCGCCGCGCTCGCGCGCCGAGGCGCGGCGGAGGCCCTCGACCAGCTGCTGGAGCTCGACGAGCGCCGCCGCGCCCTCTCCACCGAGCTCGACGAGAGCCGCGCCGCCCAGAACAGGGTCTCGGCCGAGATCAAGGAGCTCGCGGGCCAGGGCAGGACCGAGGACCCGGGCTTCGCCGAGCTGCGCGGCTCCTCCGGCGAGCTGAAGGCGAAGCTCAAGGAGCTTGAGCCCCAGCTCGCCGAGGTCGAGCAGTTCCGCGACGAGCTGGCCGCCTCCCTGCCCAACCTGCCCGCGGCCGAGGCCCCCGACGGCCTGACCGAGGAGGACGCCGTCGTCGTCCGTGAGGTGGGGGAGCCGCCGGAGTTCGACTTCGAGCCGCTGGACCACGTCGAGCTGGCCGAGCGCCACGGCTGGCTCGACATGGAGGCGGCGGCCCGCACCTCCGGCTCCCGCTTCGCCTACATGCTCGGCGACCTGGTGATGGTGGAGGTGGCGCTCGTCCGCTTCGCGCTCGAGCTGCTGCGCGGCGAGGGGTTCACCCCGGTCTCGCCGCCGGTCATGGTCCGCGAGCAGGCCCTCTACGGGACGGGGTTCTTCCCCGGCGAGCGCGACACGATCTACGAGGTCCCGAAGGACGACCTGTTCCTGGTCGGCACCTCCGAGGTGGCCCTCGCCTCCCTGCACGCCGACTCGATACTCGGCCCGGGCGAGCTGCCGCTGCGCTACGCCGGCTTCTCCACCTGCTTTCGCCGCGAGGCCGGGGCGGGCGGCCGCGACACGCGCGGCATCTTCCGCGTCCACCAGTTCGACAAGGTCGAGATGTTCAGCTTCGTCGAACCCGTGGAGTCGGGCGCCGAGCACGAGCGCATCCTCGCGATCGAGGAGAAGATCCTGAGCGCGCTCGAGCTGCCCTACCGCGTCGTCGACATCCCGGTC
>DASSYK010000125.1:0-7340 GCA_035703345.1 Solirubrobacterales bacterium | reverse complement strand
CGCCGTGCGCTCCCGCCGCGATGACCCGCGCCAGCGTCGTCTTGCCCGTGCCCGGCGGGCCGTAGAAGACGGCGCTGTGCGGCTGGCCGGACTCGATGGCGACCCGCAGGGCCGAGCCAGGCTCCAGCAGCTCGCCCTGGCCGATGAACTCGCCGACGCTCCGCGGCCGCATGCGCGACGCGAGCGGGCCCCCCGCCGCCGCGGCGTCCGCGCCGCGCGGCGCGGACGCGTCGCCGGTGTCGAAGAGCTGCCCGCCGTCGGCCATCGCCCCAGTATGAGGATGGGGATTCGCGGAATCGGCGATTTCACACCGGTTCGGTCGAGAAAGCACTAGCGTCCCCGGGCCGTGGACCCGGTCGAGCTGATCGCAGTCTTCGTCTGGTCTTTCGCCGTCTCGTTCCTCGGCGGGCTGGTCGGGCTCGTGCTCGGCAACCTGCGGCTGCCGCTGGTCGTCCTCGTCGGGAGCTCGCCCGCGGCCGCGGCCGGGGCCAACGTCGCGATCTCGGGGCTCGCGGCGCTGACGTCTGCCTACGCCCACTGGCGCGGGGGCCGGGTCAACTGGCGGCTGTTCGCCTGGATGGCCCCGACCTCGCTGGCGGGGGCGATCATCGGCGGGCTGATCGCCGGGGTGCTGCCGGAGCGGATCCTGCTGGGCGCGATCGCTCTGGTGGTGCTCTACGGGGCGGTCGAGGTCGCGCGCTACCGCCGCCCGGAGGGCGACGGCGCGCCTCCGACCGGGACGGAGTTCTTCCTCAACGCGGCGCTGATCGGCTTCGGCGTCGGCCTGCTCGGCGGATTCGTCGGGCTCATCCTCGGCTCGCTGCGGCTGTCGGCGATGGTGAAGTGGGCCGGCGTCGGGCCCTACGGCGCGGTGGGCACGAACGCCGCGGTGGGCGTCGTGGTCGGGATCGGCGGCCTGATCGGCCACCTCCCCAGCGGCGTCGACTGGGAGATATTCGCGGTCGGCAGCGCCGCCGCGATGCCCGCCGCCTACCTTGGCAGCCGCTTCACGGGGCGGCTGGACGAGCAGCAGCTGATCCGCGCGATGGCCGCGGTGCTGGCCATCAGCGGCCTGGCCATGGCAGGCCGGGCGGTGTTCGGCTGAGCGGCGCAGGCCGCGGCGGCCCGCGGGTAGAGTGACCGCATGGCGGAGGGGACCGCAGCCGCGGCAGTCCCGGCCGGCCTCGGAGCGGAGGCGGTCTCGCTGCTCCAGCGCCTGATTCGAATCGACACCGTCAACCCGCCCGGCGACGAGCGTGGACTCCAGGAGCAGCTCGCGGCGATGCTCGCCGAGGCGGGCTTCGAGTGCGAGCTCCTCGAGGCCGAGCCCCTGCGGGCGAACCTGGTCGCGCGCCTGCGCGGCGGAGACGGGCCGACGCTCAGCTACCTCGGCCACGTCGACACCGTCCGTGCCGATCCCGGGGAGTGGAGCCACGACCCCTGGGGCGGGGAGCTCGAGGACGGGTGGGTCTGGGGCCGCGGCACCCTCGACATGAAGGGGCAGGTCGCCGCCGAAGTCGCGGCCTGCCTCGCCCTGGCGCGCGACGGCTGGCGCCCGGAGGGCGAGTTGCTGCTGGTGATCACCGCCGACGAGGAGGCCGGCGGCGAGCTCGGCGCGCGCTGGCTCTGCGAGCGGCACCCGGACAAGGTCCGGAGCGACCTCGTGGTCAACGAGGGCGGCGGCACCGTCTTCACCTACGAGGGCAGGCGGCTCTACACGCTCGCGGTCGGCGAGAAGGGGATCTTCCGCGTGCGGCTGCGCACCCGGGGCGCCGCCGGGCACGCCTCGCTGCCCCGGATCGGCGAGAACGCGCTGGTGAAGCTCGCGGAGCTGCTGGCGAAGCTCTCCCACCAGCCGCCGCTCGAGCCCACCCCGGAGGGCCTCGCCTTCCTCGCGGCGCTGCGCGGCGACGAGGTCGCAGCCGGCGAGCTGGACGACGTTGCCGCGTCGGTCCGCGCCGCCAACCCGCTGCTGGCCGACTTCCTGGCCGAGCCGATCCTGGGCGTGACCCTGACCCCGACCAAGGCGCAGTCCGGGCAGAAGGCGAACGTGATCCCCTCCAGCGGCGAGGCGCTGATCGACTGCCGGGTCCCGCCCGGCCTCGACGCCGACGACGCGCGCCGCCGGATCGAGGAGCTGCTCGGGCCGGGGGACTACGAGCTCGAGTTCAGCGAGGCCGTCGTCGGCAACCGCTCGGAGTTCGAGACGCCGCTGAAGGAGGCGATCGGCGAGTGGCTGGACGAGGCCGACCCCGGCGCCGAGCTGGCGCCGATCGTGATGCCGGGCTTCAGCGACAGCCACTGGTTCCGCGAGGCGTTCGACGCCGCGATCGTCTACGGGTTCTGCCCGCAGCGCGAGGTCGACCTGTTCGAGAGCGCGCCCCTGCTCCACGGCGCGGACGAGCGCATCCCGGCGGCGGACGTAGAGCTTGCCGCCGGGTTCTTCCACTCCCTCGCGCGGAGGGTGCTGGCGTGAGCGCGGCCGAGGTCCACAGCTCCAACGGCGCCGGGGCCGCCGAGCCCCGCCGGCCGCTGCGGCTGGGCGGGATGGCGCTGCGGAACGGGCTGCTGATCCACGGCCCGACCTCGTGGGCCGTCGCCGCGCGCGACCGCGACGGCGAGATCCAGGTGGCCTCCGGCCCGAAGCCGGTGCTCGCCCCCGACCTGGCGGCCAGGATCCCGCTGCTCCGCGGCCCGCTCAAGCTCGCCGAGGCCTTCCTGCTGATCCCGACGGCGCGCGTCGGCCTGCGCTCGGCCCGCCTGCCCTTCGAGGACCTGCGCGTCGTCGGAGCGATGGTGGGTGCCTCGGCGCTCAGCCGCGCCCTGCGAAGCGAGCGCACCAGCGCCCCCCGCGAGCTGGCGCAGGCGGTGATCGGCCTGGCGCCCGCGCTCGTCGCCCTCAGCAACCGCGACCTCGCCGCCTACCACGGCGCCGAGCACAAGGCGATCGGCGCCTACGAGGCCGGCATCGACCCGGCCGACGCGACGAAGGAGCACAGCCGCTGCGGCTCCAACCTGATCGCCCCGATGCTGGCGTGCTCGGTCGCGGGCCAGCTCATCCTCGACCGGCTGCTGGAGAGGCCCGGCCCGCTCGCACGCGGCGCCGTCGCGGTCGCCGGCGTCTCGCTCGCGGCCGAGCTGTTCGCCTGGAGCGAGCGCAACCCGGAGACCGCCGCGGCGCGCGCCTTCCAGCGCCCCGGCCACGAGATCCAGCGGCTGATCGCGACGAAGGAGCCGACCCCGGAGCAGCTCGAGGTCGGCGTCGCGGCGATGCGGGAGATCCTCCGGGTCGAGCAGTCGAGGTCCGCTGACTAGACTGCCGTCTCCATGCTGGACCGGATCGACCACATCGGCGTCGCCACCGAGGACATCGAGGGCGCGATCGCCCTCTACGAGGCCAGCTTCGGGATGCCCGTCGCCCATCGCGAGACCGTCGAGTCGCAGGGCGTCGAGGCGGTGCTGCTGGACGTCGGCGACGGCCACGTCGAGCTGCTCGCGCCGCTCGGGCCCGACACCCCCGTCGGCAAGTTCCTCGCGAAGAAGGGCCCGGGCCTCCACCACGTCGCCTACGCGGTGAGCGACATCGACGAGGCGCTGAGCAAGCTCAAGGAGGCCGGGGTCGATCTGATCGACAACGAGCCGCGCATCGGCATCCGGGATTCGCGCGTCGCCTTCCTGCACCCGAAGGCCACCGGCGGGGTGCTGACCGAGATCGTGGAGCCGGCCGCCCATGGCTAGCGCCGAGCGCGTGTCCATCGGCTTCTCCGGCGGCCAGGTCGTCGAGGTGAAGATCGCCGCCGACACGCTGACGCGCCTCCGCAAGGAGCTCGACGGCTCCGACGGCTGGTTCGACCTCGAGACCGACGAGGGCAACGTCTCGCTGGATTTGCGGCAGGTCGTCTTCCTGCGGAGCGCGGCGGCGCCCCACGGGATCGGCTTCGGCGGGTGACCCGCCCGGAGGCCTCGTGAAGTCGCTCAAGGGGCTGCTGATCGCCGCCGCGCTGGGCGTCGCGGCGGCCGCGCTCTGGTGGCGCCGCAACCCCTCCGCCTGTCCCTACGGCCAGCGCTTCTGGGTCGAGGCGCCGCACCCGCTGATCACCCGGGAGCGCCTGCGCGAGGTGCTGGCCCTGCGCCCGGGGGAGCGGGTCCTGGAGGTCGGCCCCGGCACCGGCTACTACACGCTCGACGTCGCCGAGTGGGTCGGCGAAGAGGGAACGGTCGACATCCTCGACATCCAGCGCGAGATGCTCGACCACACGATGGGCCGCGCCGGCGAGCGCGGCCTCGCGAACATCGCGCCCACCCAGTCGGACGCTACGGGAATGCCCTACGAGGACGGCAGCTTCGACGCCGCCTACCTGGTGACGGTGCTGGGCGAGATCCCGGACCAGAGCGCCGCGCTGCGGGAGCTGGCACGCGTGCTGAAGCCTGGCGGGCGGCTCGTCGTCGGCGAGCTGATGGGCGACCCGCACTACGTCGGAATCAAGGGAATGCGCCTGCGGGCGGCGGCCGCGGGGCTCGAGTTCGAGCGCCGCTCGGGGAGCGCGCTCGGGTTCTTCGCCAGGTTCTCGAAGCCGGCCTGACGCTGCCGCGCGCTGCGAGCGCGGTGCTCCCCCTCGACCCGGTTCAAGCGGCGAGCGCGTCCCAGAGCCGCTGCTCGGCCTCCAGCACCCCCGCGGCGCGGGCGCCCAGCGCCTCCCACTGCGCCGGGTCCGCCTGCTCGCGCTCGCTCGCCTCGTGGGCTCCCTCCGCCAGGTCGGTCCACAGCTCGGAAGCCTCGGCGGCGAGGCCCGCCGCCTGCGCGTATCCGCTCTCCGCGAGGAAGCGCGAGTACATCGCGCGGAAGTTGCCGCCGCCCGTGCCGCGGCGCTCGATCACCTGGTAGAGGAAGCGCGCGCACCACCGCCAGTCCTCGGCCGCCTCGGGCCAGCCGGCGAGCTCGGCGGCGAAGCGCCGCAGCGCGGGCAGGCCCTGGAACTCGCCCATGGCCGGCTCGAGCATCTCCTTCGCTGCGCGCTCGACCGCCGCGGGCACGGCGGCTCGCAGGTGCTCCGGGTCCAGCTCCGTGCCCTCGGGCAGGTCGATCACGTGCCCCTCGAGGTGGAGGATCTGCTGCTTGGAGTGGCGCGCCTTCGCGAGGTTCGCGAGCGCCGTCTCCTGCAGCTCCTCGAAGCCGGTGTCGGAGAGCAGGGCGCGCTCGGCGTCGTAGCCGGCGAGGACGACCGCATGGCCGGGGAAGTGGGCCGACTTCCCGTAGTGGTCGAGGTGGTAGAGGTCGGTCAGGAGCAGCGCGGGCCGGCCCGCGTCGACGCTCTCACGCGCCAGCTCCCATGAGCGGTCCGGGTCGTCGTCGGTGCGGAGCCGCAGCGGCGTGCCGGTGATCTCGAGGAAGTTCTCCTCGAGCTTGGCGGCGCGGCCGTTGCTGAACCGCGATGGCGACTGCCCGTCGATGACGACGTAGAAGAAGCAGGCGCCCGCCCCGAGCCCGAAGGCCATCTCCTCGGAGACCTCGACGCCGTGGAAGGCGAGCAGGTTGCGCAGCGCGGTCGAGCCGCAGTGGTGGCCCGGCACGTGCGCGTAGCCCGGGACCATCGTCGCCTCTCTGGCCGGAGTGCCCGCCATGGGCCCGATTCTCCCGGATCGGCGATCCGGGGAGGTCGCGCATCCCCGAAGTCCCCGGCCTCGCGTCGCCGCACGGCCGCCCGCATCTATCCTGCGCCGCCGTGCCGGCCCGCCTCGACACCCGCCTGCTCTACGCGATGCGCACCCGCTTCCACGGCCCGCGCGCCGAGGCCGTGGCCAGGTTCCTCGGCACGATCGGCGAGTACGGGGCCGTCTGGTTCGCGATCGGGATCGTCCTGGCCATCGCCGACGGCGACCACCGCGAGCAGTGGCTGCTGGCGGCCGCCCTCGGGCCCTTCGCGATCGGGCTCAACTACGCGGTCAAGCTGGTGGTCCGCCGGCCGCGACCGGCGCTCGACGGGCTGCCGCCGCTCGGCAACGCGCCCTCCTCGCTGAGCTTTCCGTCGGCCCACTCGACGGCTTCGTTCGCCTGCGCGACCGCGATGACGCGGATCGCGCCGGAGGCCGCCGTCCTCTTCGTCCTCGCCGCCGCGATCGCCCTCTGCCGCCCCTACCTGGGCATGCACTACCCCTCCGACGTGCTCGCGGGGGCGCTGCTCGGCACCGCGCTCGGCCTGGCGCTGCCGCTGGGTCTGGTCGACTGAGGAGGGGCCGGTGGCGATGAAGATCGGGCTCGTCGGATTGCCCAACGCGGGCAAGTCGACCCTATTCAACGCGCTGACCGCGGCCGGGGCCGAGACCGGGGGCCACCCCTTCACCACCATCGACCCGAACGTCGCGGTCGTCGAGGTCCCCGACGAGCGGCTCGAGCAGGTCGCCGAGGTCGTCGGCTCCTCGAAGGTCGTGGGCGAGTCGATCGACTTCCACGACATCGCCGGGCTCGTGCCCGGGGCGTCGAAGGGGGAGGGGCTCGGCAACCAGTTCCTCGCGTCGATCCGGGAGACCGACGCGGTCTGCCACGTGATCCGAGCCCACGGGTCCGGCGCGGTCGCCCACCCGGAGGGCCGCGTCGACCCCGTCGCCGACGCGGAGCTGATCGAGACCGAGCTGCTGGCCGCCGACCTCGACGGCGCCGAGCGCCGGCTCGAGAAGGTGGTCAAGGAGGCGCGCTCCGGCGACAAGGAGGCGATCGCCGAGCGGGAGTGGCTGGAGGAGCTGATCGAGGCGCTGTCGGAGGGGAGGCCCGCGCGCGAGGTGCCGGCGCCCGACGCGGCCCCCGACGCCCTGCGCAAGCTCTTCCCGCTCACCGCCAAGCCCGTCCTCTACGTGGCGAACGTCGACGAGGGCGAGATCGAGGTGCCGCCGGAGCTGGCCGCGCGGGCGGCGGAGGTCGGCGCCGGGGCGGTGGCCATCTCCGCCCGGGTCGAGGCCGAGCTGCGCGAGCTCGACGACGCCGAGGCCGAGGAGATGCGCGCCGAGCTGGGGATCAAGGGCTCCGGTCTCGGCCGATTGATCCGCGCCGCGTTCGACCTGCTCGAGCTGGTCAGCTTCTTCACGGCGGGCGAGGGCAAGGAGGCGATGGCGCGGACGGTCAAGCAGGGCCAGACCGCCTGGGACGCAGCGGGCAAGGTCCACGGCGACATCCAGAAGGCGTTCGTCCGCGCCGAGGTGGTGGCGTGGGACGAGCTCGTCGACGCCGGCGGCTACGCCGGCGCCCGCGAACGCGGGACACTGCGCACCGAGGGCCGCGACTACGTCGTGGCCGACGGCGACGTGATCACGATCAAGACTTGAACGACCGCCAATGGACCTGCCGA
>DASSYK010000036.1:0-3357 GCA_035703345.1 Solirubrobacterales bacterium | reverse complement strand
GGGCCGGTCACCCGCGGCCTGCCGCAAGCCGCGCCCGAGCCGCGCGGTCGTCTCGGCCAGGCGCTCGTAGGCAGCGGAATCCAGCTCGGCCAGGGTGGCGAGGCCGGCCGCGATCGCAAGCGGGTTCCCCGAGAGCGTTCCCGCCTGGTAGACGTCGCCCGCGGGCGCGATCCGCTCCATCAGCTCGCGCCGGCCGCCGTAGGCGGCGGCGGGGAGCCCGCCGCCGATCACCTTGCCCATCACGGTCAGGTCCGCCTCGACGCCGAGCAGCTCCTGGGCGCCGCCGCGCGCGACGCGAAAGCCGGAGATCACCTCGTCGCAGATCAGCAGGGCGCCGTTCTCGGTGGCCGCCTCGCGCAGGAACTCGAGGAATCCCTCCGCCGGCGGGACGATCCCCATGTTGGCCGGGATCGGCTCGGCGATGATGGCGGCGAACTCGCGCTCGGCGAGCGCGGCCGACACGGCCTCGCGGTCGTTCCAGGGCACGATCACGGTGTCGGCGGCCTGGGCCTGCGTCACTCCGGGGCTGGCCGGGACGCCGGCCGTCGCGAGGCCGGAGCCCGCCTCGGCCAGCAGCCCATCGACGTGGCCGTGATAGGCGCCCGCGAACTTGAGGACCGGGTCGCGGCCGGTGGCCCCCCGGGCGAGCCTGAGCGCGCTCATCGAAGCCTCGGTCCCCGAGCTCGTCATGCGCACCATCTCGACGGAGGCGAAGCGCGCGGTCACCTCCTCCGCAAGCGCCACCTCTCCCTCGGTCGGCGCCCCGTAGCTGGTGCCGCGGCCCGCGGCCTCGGTGACGGCCGTGACGACGCCCGGATGGGCGTGGCCCAGGATCAGCGGACCCCAGGAGCAGACCCAGTCGACGTAGCGGTTGCCGTCCGCGTCCCAGATGTAGGGGCCCTCGCCACGCTCGATGAAGACCGGGTCGCGGCCGATCGAGCGCATCGCCCGAACAGGCGAGTTGACGCCGCCGGGTAGGACCTTCACCGCTCGCCGGTAGAGCGCGGCGGACCGGCCATCAGCTGGCCCCATCAGGAATTCTGGGCCTCCCAGGCGGCGTAGTCGGGCGTGAAGTAGTGCAGGCGGATCTTCTTGAACTCCGTCGATGAGTAGAGGACCGCGCGGTCGGGGCCGTGGAGGCCGTGCTCGTCGGCGATCCCGTCGAGGATCGCGTCGCACTCCTCCTTCGAGCGCCCGTGCGCCATGGTGAAGACGCTGTAGGGCCAGTCCTCGTAGGTGGGGCGCTGGTAGCAGTGGGAGATGCCCCGGACCGCGGCCATCCGCGAGCCGACCTCATCGATCTCGTCCTCGGGCACGCGCCAGACCCCCATGCCGTTCGCGGAGAAGCCGGCGCGCCGATGGAAGAGGATCGCCGCGACGCGGCGCAGGATCTTGCGGTCGACCATCCCCTCGAGGTGGGCGAGGAAGTCCGCGGTCGGCATCCCGACCTCGGAGGCCGCGGCGTCGTAGGGCCGCTCGACGGCCTCCATCGGCCCCTGGAGTGCGCGGATCACCGCGATGTCGCGCGCGTCGTAGGGCTGCGCGTCGAGCTCGCGAGGCGTGACCGCCTCCGCGACGGGGGCGGCCAGCGCCTCGGTGTCGCCCTCCATCTCCAGATTCATGTTGATCTTGAACAGCTTCAGCGTCGGGAGCTGGCGGATCGACTCGGCGCCGGTCAGCCGCTGGAGCACCTCGAGCGTGCCCTGCAGGCCGAGCTCGGAGTCGGGCGGCGTCGCGATGGTGAACCAGAGGTTGAACTCGTGGGTGCGCAGGTAGTTGTGCGAGACGCCGGGGTGCGAGTTGATGATCTTGGCCGCGCGGTGGGGGTTCTCGGCGTCGACCTTCGCGGCCACCAGCATCGAGCTGTATCCGAGCGCCCGGGTGTCGAAGATCGGCGTGATCTCGCGGATGATCCGGCCCTCGAGCAGGCGCTGGGTTCGCTCGAGGACGTCGGGGAGCGGGAGCCCCGCCAGGCTCGCGACCTTGGCGAAGGGCTCGGGATGCAGCGGGAAGCTCGACTGCAGCAGGTTCATCAGCCGCTTGTCGGTCTCGTCCAGCGGGATCGCGGCACCGCCCGCGCGAGAGCGCAGCTTCGGCTTCGCCGCGGCTGTGGTGATCCCGTCGACCGGCTTGTTCACCGCCGGGCCTCCTCCTCGGCCAGCCAGCCGGCCGCGTCCTTGGCGTAGTAGGTGATGACGATGTCGGCACCCGCGCGGCGGATCGCCGTGAGCGACTCGATCGCGGCCGCGCGCTCGTCGAGCCAGCCATTGGCGCCCGCGGCCTTCAGCATCGCGTACTCGCCCGAGACGTGGTACGCGGCGAGCGGAGCGCCGGTGGCATCCTTGACCCTCCGGATCACGTCGAGGTACGGGAGGGCCGGCTTGACCATCAGGACGTCGGCGCCCTCCTCGAGGTCGAGCCGCGCCTCGCGGATCGCCTCGTCGGAGTTGGCCGGATCCATCTGGTAGCCGCGGCGATCGCCGAACTCCGGGGTCGAGTCGGCCGCCTCGCGGAAGGGGCCGTAGAAGGCCGAGGCGTACTTGGCGGAGTAGGCGACGATCGGGACGTCCGAGTGGCCCTCCTCGTCGAGCTGGAACCGGATCGCGCCGATGCGCCCGTCCATCATGTCGCTGGGAGCGACGGCATCGGCGCCGGCCGCGGCGTGGGAGATCGCGGTCTTCGCCAGCAGCTCGATCGTCAGGTCGTTGTCGACCTCCTGCGAGCCATCGCGAAAGACGCCGCAGTGGCCGTGCGACGTGTATTCACAGAGGCAGACGTCGGTCATCACGACCACCTCGGGGTGCGCCTCCTTCAGCGCGCGAACCGCCATCTGCACGACGCCCTCGCCGTCGTAGGCCTCGGTCCCGAAGTCGTCCTTCGAGGACGGGATCCCGAACAGCAGCACCGCCCGCACGCCGGCGGCGGCGAGCTCGGTCACCTCGGCGACCGCCTCGGAGATCGACAGGCGCTCGACGCCGGGCATGGCCTCGACGGGCTCGCGCACCCCTTCGCCCGCCGTCACGAACAGCGGCTGGACGAGGTGCTCCGCCGAGAGGTTCGTCTCGCGGACCAGGTCGCGCAACGGCTTCGTGCGGCGGAGGCGCCGCAGGCGGGTGGCGGGAAAGCTCACGAGTCTCGATTCTACGGGGGCTGGACGCAGCGCTCGGGCCGGCGGGTCCTGTCCCTGCGGCGCCCCCCACATCCTCGCCTGGCGGCTGCGGTGTGGGGCCCCCCGCTGGGCCACCCGCCGGCAGCGGCGTTGCGGGCAATCCGGCGCGGGACCGTTCGTGATTGCCTAGGCGAAGCGGCGGAGGGCAACGCGCGCGATGGCGAAGTACGCCACCGTCAGCAGGGTCA
>DASSYK010000044.1:0-13469 GCA_035703345.1 Solirubrobacterales bacterium | reverse complement strand
CCCTCCGGGGGTCTCGGCGGTGTCGGCTGCGGCTGCTGCCTGCGTGCGACCTTCCATCACTCTTCCAACTCCTCCACTTCCAGCTCCTCCATCTCCCCCACCGACGCCAGTGTCCGGTGGTCGGTGTCAGCGCCGGTGATCGTCGCGACGACCTCCTCGCGCGTGGTCTCTTCCTTCTTGAAGCTCGCGACCCTCCTGCCGAGGCGCAGCACCACGATGCGGTCGGCGACCGCGAAGACGTTGGCGAGGTTGTGGCTGATCACCACGACCCCGAGGCCGCGCTCCGCCAGCCGTTTCTCCAGGTGCAGAACCTGCTCGGTCTGCGAGACGCCGAGAGCGGCGGTCGGCTCGTCGAACAGGATCACCTTTGGCGCGCCGACGAGCGAGCGCGCGATCGCCACGGACTGGCGCTGGCCGCCGGAGAGGCTGCCGACCGGCGTGCGGACGCTCCCCAGAGTGGTCACGGCGAGCTCGTCGAGAAGCTTCAGCGAGTGCTTTTCCATCTCGGTCTCGTTCAGGGCCTTGACCCGCATGTTGCCCGTCACCTCCTGGCCGAGATAGAGGTTGGCGACGACGTCGAGGTTGTCGCAGAGCGCCAGATCCTGGAACACCGTGGCGATGCCCAACCGCGCGGCGTGCTGCGGGCCGGTGACGTTGACGCGCTCGCCCTCGAAGTACATCTCACCCTTGTCGGCGGGCTGCACCCCGTCGATCGCCTTGATCAAGGTCGACTTGCCGGCCCCGTTGTCGCCTACCAAGGCGACGATCTCTCCGGCGTCGACCTCGAAGTCGACGTCGACGAGCGCCTGGACGGGGCCGAACGTCTTCGTGAACCCCTTGAGCGCGAGGAGATGCTGATGGGCGTCGCCGTTGCCGGTTTCGTCGCTCAACGTGTCATCTCCTCGCGCATTGGGGTTCACTCGATTCTTACTGCCTCGTGCCGACGGCTACTCGAGCCCGGCCGCCTTGCAGGCCTCGGCGTACTGGGGCGTGCAGATCTGCTGCACGGTCCAGAAGCCGTCCTTGACGACGGTGTCGGCGATGTTGTCCTTCTTGACCTCGACCGGGGTCAGCAGCACAGAGGGAACGGACTCCACGCCGTTGTCCTCTTCGCCGTTGACCAGACCCTCAGGCGGATCCTGGCCCTGGGCGAGCGCGACCGCCAGCTCGGCGGCTGCGTCCGTCTCGAGCTTGGTCGCCTTGTAGACCGTCATGTACTGCTCGTCGACCAGCAGCCGCTGGATCGCCTCCAGCTCGGCGTCCTGGCCGGTCGTCGGGATGGTCTTCGGGTCGATGCCCGCCGACTTCATCGCCGCGATCGCGCCGCCGGCGGTGCCGTCGTTCATGGCGTACACGCCCTTGAACCCGTCCTGGCCGAGCGCGGTGATCGCCTGCTCCATCTCCTGCTGGGCCTTGTCAGGGCTCCAGTCGGGAGTGTCGTACTCCTTGGCGACCGTGACGCCGGCCTTCTCGAACGCGGACGCGGCGCCCTCACCGAACAGGGTCGCGTTGTTGTCCGTCGGGGAGCCGTTGATCCGCACGATCGGGCCGGTCGGATTGCCGTCCTCGGCGAGCTTGTTCGAGAGGCTGGTGCCCTGGAGCTCGCCCACCGCGGTGTTGTCGAACGAGACGTAGTAGTCGACGCCCGGCGAATCGAGGATCAGCCGGTCATAGCTGATCACCGGCACGTTCTGCTGCTCCGCCAGGTTCACCATCGATGCGGCAGAGGCTGAGTCGACCGGGTCGAGGACGAGCACGTCGACGCCCTCCGTCAGCGCGGCCTCGACCTGACCCTGCTGCTTGGCAGCGTCCTGGTTGGCGTTGCTGTAGACGATCTCGCAGTCGGGGCACTTGGCCTCGACCGCCGCCTCGAACTCCGGCCGGTCGTGCGCCTCGTAGCGGGTCGTCTTGGTCTCGGGCAGAAGCAGGCCGATCTTGCCGCCGCCTCCGCCACCGTCGCCACCGTCATCGTCGTCGTCGCCGCCGCAGGCGACGACCCCTAGTGCGAGCACGAGCGCCGCGCCTCCTAGCACGGCGGCTCGGGCCCATCTCCTCTGCTTCTCCATTCGCACCACTCCTCTCATCTTCTCGTGTCTTTTTCTGTTCGGGAACCGAACTCCACAAACCCGGGCAATCCCGGGTCAAGCCGCCACACCCTGCTCCTCCGCCGGCGCCGCGACGAAGCGATCCGAGGCGTGCAGCACCAGCGCCAGCGCGCCGAGCAGCTCCGCCCGCTCGCCGAGCACGCCGGCCACGACGCTCACCTGCTCGGCCGCGCTCGGGATCGCATAGCGGCGGATCGACTCCGTGATCGGGTCCGTGATCGCATCCCCGGCGCCGCTGAGCTCGCCGCCTACGATCACGCTGCCGGGGTTGATCACGTTGCAGAGGTTGGCGATGGAGATGCCGATCTCGCGCCCGGCATCTCCGATCAGCCGCAGCGCGGCGGGGTCCGAGGACGCGATCAGCTCGAGCAGCCGTGCCCGGCTCACGTCCTCCCCGCGGCTGGCTCCGACGAGCTCGGCGATCGAGCGGGCCGAGGCCACGGTCTCCAGGCACCCGCGCGCGCCGCAGCGGCAGACGGCGTCGCCGTGCCGCGCGGGGGTGTGCCCGATCTCGCCGGCGGTGCCGCCGGAGCCACGGTAGAGGCGCCCGTCCAGCAGCAGCCCGGCGCCGACGCCCGAGGAGAGCTTGATGTAGATCAGCTCCGAGTAGCCGCGGCCGGCGCCCCAGACGAACTCCGCCAGCGCCCCGAGGTTCGCGTCGTTCTCGACGTGCACGGGGAACCGCAGGCGGCGCTCCATCTCGGCGGCCGCGTCGACCCCGACCCAGCCCGGCAGGATCGAGGAAGAGCCGACCGAGCCCGTCGCGCTGCTGATCGGCCCCGGGACGCCCATGCCGACGCCGAGCACGCAGTCGCGGTCCACGTCGGCCTCGGCGAGGACCGCGTCGACCAGCCCGGCGGCGGCGTCGAGGCCCTCCTCGGCGGAGTGGTCGACGTCGAGCTCGCGCCCCGCCTCGGCGAGGACAGCGTGCGAGAGGTCCGCGACGGCGACGCGCAGGTGGGTGTGCCCGAAGTCCACGCCCAGCGCCACGCCGGCGGACTTGTTGAGGGAGAGCGGAACCGGCGGACGGCCGCCCTGCTCGCCGTGGGCGACGCCCGGCGCGCCCCCCTTCTCGCTGACGAGGCCCGCCTTCATCAGGTCCGCGACGATGGTCGAGACGGTCGAGCGGGAGAGGCCGGTCGCGCGCGCCAGCTCGGCCCTGCTGGCCGTGCCCCTCTCCCTGAGGGCGTCGACGATGCGCCGGCGGTTGAGCTCACGAAGGGAATGAAGCGATCCGGAGTCGGACGATTCCACCGGTGGAGACCCTTACCCAACCGCCCGTGTTTGTCAAGGACTCGGAAGAACCTCTCGATTTTTCCCAAGGGTATGTCAGTTATCCCGACAAACCCTCGTGTGTTCGAGCGGGAGGCTGGGCTAGACGGTCGCGGCCTGCTCGGCCTGGTCCTCGCGGACCTGGAACGAGGAGCCGCAGCCGCAGGCCGCGACGACGTTCGGGTTGTTGACCGAGAAGCCGGCGCCCTGCAGGCCATCCACCCAGTCGACCTCCGAGCCGAAGACGAACTGCATGCTCGTCTTGTCGACGACGACCGACACGCCCTTGTACTCGAAGCGGTGGTCCTCGTCCTTGGGAGCGTCGAAGGCGAGCGCGTACTGGAACCCCGAGCAGCCGCCGCCGCGGACCGCGACGCGGAGAGCCTGCTCGGCGGCCTTGTCCTGGCCGGCGAGGAGCTCCTTGATCTTCTCAGCGGCCTTGTCGCTGAGCGTGATCGGCTGGGGGGACTCGGTCATCGCATGCATTGTATAGCACCCCGGGAGTACCGATTAGGGAACCCTAATTCGGCTGCTCCGCGTGTGCCCAGTCGAGGTACTCGAGGATGCGCTTCGAGTCGTGGACCACCTCGTCGCCCTCGACGAGGACGGGTACCCGGTCCTGCCTGGTGAGCTCGACGATCTCGGGCCGGTCGGCCTTGCGGAAGGGCACGCGCTCGGTCCGGTACTCGAGCCCCTTCCTGTTCAGCCGGCGGGCGACGGCGCCGCACGGACAGAGGTGGTTGGTCGGGGTGCGACAGCGGTAGAGGACTCGGGTCGGGGCGCTCGCGCTGTCAGCCATCGGCTGAGATGGTAGAACGCCCTTGGTGACCGCCTCGACCCGAACCGCGATCGTCGCGGACACGACGTCCTACCTGCCCCCCGAGATGCTGGCCGAGCACGACGTCCACCTGGTCAGCCTCTACGTCGGGCTCGAGGGCGAGCAGCAGCGCGAGTCGGACATCACCGACCTGGACGCCTTCTACGAGCGCATGCGCGCCTCCGACGAGGCCGTCACCACCTCCCAGCCGTCCGTCGGGGACTTCATCGCCGCCTACGAGCCGCTGCTCTCCCAGGGGCGCGAGATCGTCTCCGTCCACCTCTCGGCGGGGATCTCGGGCACCTGCGAGTCCGCCGTGCAGGCACGAGAGCGGCTTTCGGCCGAAGGCAAGGGCGGCGAGCGGATCCAGATCGTCGACTCGAGGACCGCCGCCGGGGGCATGAGCCTCGTCCTGCTGGCCGCGGCGAACGCGGTGGCGAAGGGAGCGAGCGCCGAGCAGGCGTCCCAGGCGGCGGAGGAATGCCGCAAGACCCTGAAGCTCTGGTTCGCCGTCGACACCCTGGAGTACCTGCGCCGCGGGGGCCGCATCGGCACGGCCGGCGCCTGGCTCGGCACGACGCTGAAGATCAAGCCGATCCTCACCTTCGAGGAGGAGGTCGAGCCCGTCGAGCGTGTCCGCACCCGCGCCCGCTCGATCGAGCGGCTGATCTCATACGCCCGCCAGCGCCACGAGGACGGCGCCGACGGCTGGGTCGTCCAGCACATCCAGGATCCGGAATCCGCCGACAAGCTGGTCGGGACCTGCCGCGAGATCTTCGGCTGCGAGCCCGTCTTCTGCGCCGAGCTCGGCCCGGTGCTCGGGGCGCACGCCGGCCCGGGGATGCTCGGGGTGGGTGCCGTGACGCGGGGGTCGCTGGGATTGGACTGAGGGGCCGCGCCCCGCCCCCCTTGCTTCAGCCTCAGCTGCGGCGTCGTCGCCGGAGCAGGAACGCGGTGCCGATCAGGGCGCCGGCCACCGCGGCGCCGACCAGCAGCTGGCTGCGGTGCTTCTCGACCTGGGCCTTGACGTCGGTGACCTCGGACCAGCGCACGCGCAGGGCGTCGACCGAGCGCGCGAACTCCTGGCGCTGGCGGACGACGTCGGCGCGGATCTGGTCGGCCGAGCGGCTGCCGGGCGCCGGCGGGACGTAGCGGCCGTTGCCCGAGCCTCCGAGCTGGGTCGTCGGGGTTCCTTCCATCAGCTCATCTCCTCGCTCTCGAAGCTCGCCTTGATCTCCTTCGCCTCCTCGATCGCCATGTCCGGCGTCGGAGGCGCGGCCTTCTTGAACGACCGGTAGGCGAAGAGGCCTCCGATCGCGGCCAACAGCAGGTAGAACGCCGCCTCGACCAGGAAGCCGGCCCAGACGTCGTTCTCGAAGAAGAGGTCGTTCAGCAGCCAGGCGATTCCGTGCATGATCATCGCCAGCGCGGCGAGCACGAAGACGCCTGCGACGATCGCGGTGACGCCGCCCTGGAGCAGGCGGTTGAGCTTCTCGGTGACCTCGGTCTTGGCGAGCTCGATCTCCTCCCGGACCAGGACGGTGGCCCGGTCCGAGACCTCGAAGACGAGCTCCCCGACGGTCATCTCCTCCGGGCGCTTGCCGTTGGTCACGGGCCCGGCCGGGGCTCCGTGGGAAGCGGTATCGCCGGTGACGGGCTTGGCGGGTTCGTCGCTCACTCGGGGGGCTCCTCGCCGAATACCCGGCGGTAGATCACCTCGGAGAGGCGATGAGCCGCGATGGTCGCGAGCGCGCCGGTCGCCGCCAGCAGCCCCGCCCAGATCAGTCTTCGTACGATCTCGTCCACCGCGTCTCCTTGTCGCCGCGCTACGCGTTCTCGGAAGCGGAGTAAACCACCTCGGCCGCCTCGCCACCGGCTCGCCCGGGGCGCTCGGCGTAGCGGGCCCAGCGCTCGAAGAAGCCGCGATAGACGTTGTAGGTGAACTTGGAGTCGATCGCCTCGAGGATGCCGTGGGCGCCCACGGGCAGTATCCAGACGCGGACGTTGTCGTTGCCGGCCGCGGCCGCGCGCAGCATCTCGGCGTTCTCGACCTTGATGATCTGGTCGTCCTTCGGGTGCATGACCAGGAGGGGGACCTTGGCATCGGCCACGTGGTCCAATCCCGTCGCGTTGCGCCAGATCTCGTCGCCGGTCAGCCCGTAGTACGGGCCCGCGATCGTGTCCATGATCATCGACATGTCCTCGGCCTCGGCCGGCCAGCGGCCCGAGCGCACGCGTGAGGTCAGGGCGGCCTCGAAGGCGCGGTGGATCGCGTAGCGCGGGTGCGTCAGCGGGACCGGCTCGGAGAGGCGCAGCCACACCTTCTTCGGGTCGGCCGGCGGCGAGACGGCGATGATGCCGCCGTCCAGCGCCTCGTCGGCTCCGTCGCGGAAGGAGGCGTTGAGGACCGACCCGCCGCCGAGCGAGATCCCAATCGCCCCGACGCTCGTCGAGCCGAGGGTCTTCATGTAGCGGGCCAGCGCGATGATGTCGAGGCTCTCCTTCCAGCCGGCGGTCGAGGGCGCCGGCGAGGTCAGCTCGGTCAGCCCGAAGCTGCGCAGGTCGAGCGCCGCGACGTTGAAACCCCACTCGTAGAAAGCCTTGACCGCGATCTGCCGGACGTAGTCGAAGCGGCTCGAGGTGAAGACACCGTGCACGACGATCAGGCCGGGGCGCGCCGCCTCCTGGAGCCCGATCGTGGCCGCTATCCGCTCGCCGTCGGCTCCCTCGATGATGTGGTCCTTGAACTGGCCCGGGTAGCGGTAGCCGAGCACGGCGCCCTCGCGGTGCTGGGCGATCACGAAGTTGGAGATGTCCGAGAGGCCGCGGCGGGCCTCGGCGAGGGGATCGGGCCCGAGGTGGTGCTCCAGCGCCTGGAGGTCCGCCATCAGCGAGCTCATGTCGCGCGGGCGCGGCGGCGGCACCGGGAGAGCGCGGCGCGAGCGTCGCTCGAGGCCCACCATGAAGTCTCGGACGTGGCCGCCCACGGCCTGCGCCAGGAGATAGAGCGGCAGGGCGATCACGCCCAGGATGACGTTGGCCAGCTTTGCGGCGCCGTGCAGCAGCTTGTCCTGGCGCTGCGTCCTGGCGAGTCCCTCCCACATGTCTCGTCCTCAGCCCGCGAGCTGCTCCGCCGCGGCGCGTGGCTCCAGCCCGCCGCAGATCGTCTCCACGACCAATCCCTTGGCTCGCTCGTAGTCCTCGTCGCTCTCGGGCACGACCTCGAAGATCCACCCCGTCAGCAGCTGCTCGATCGCCCCGTAGAAGAGCATCGCCGCGAAGTCGGCGCTGACGTCGTCGCGAAACTCGCCGGCCTCCTGGGCGTCGCCGACGATCTTCGCGATCTGGTCGTAGGCCTGGCGGATCTCGGGCAGATGCGTCCGCCCGAAGGTGTTCGCCGCGCGCGTGACCTCGACGATGATCACCTTCATCAGCTCGGGGTCGTGCCGGTAGGACTCGATGATGAAGCCGGCCGCCGCCTCGAGCTTGTCGCGCGGCGAGTCGAGCTCGGCGTCCGCCTGCCGGATCGCGTCGAGGAGCAGCGACCAGCGTTCCGAGAACAGCTCGTTCAGCATCTGCTCCTTGGAGTCGAAGTAGTGGTAGACGAGCCCGTAGGCGACGCCGGCCTCCCTGGCGATGTCGGAGACGCGCGCGGCGTGGAAGCCCTGCCGCGCGAAGACGCGGATCGCCGCGTCGAGGATCGCCCGGCGCTTCTCCGTCGCTCGCCCGTTCGCCATCAGGGAGCCGCCACCAGGTCGGGCCAGCGGTAGGCCTGCGGGCGGCGGTTGCGAAGCGAAGGCAGGCTCTCGCGCATCTCGTTCTGGACCGTGATGTCGAGGTCGGCCGCCACGAAGCACTCCGTGTCGGGGGCCTGGGCGAGCACCACGCCCCACGGGTCGACCACCATCGAGCGGCCGAAGCTGCGGTAGTGCGGCGGCGCGTCGCCGATCTGCCCGGCGGCCACCACGAAGACCTGGTTCTCGATCGCACGCGCCCGGATCAGCACCTCCCAGTGGTCGCGGCCGGTGCGCTCGGTGAAGGCCGCCGGGACGGTGACGATCCGCGCCTCCCGCAGAGCGAGGATCCGGTAGAGCTCGGGGAAGCGGAGGTCGTAGCAGACGCTCAGCCCCACCGGGATGCCGCCGCCGTCGGCGACGACGATCTCGTCGCCGGGCTGCTCGGCCTCGGACTCGCGGTAGGAGACGTCGTCTACGTCCACGTCGAACAGGTGGATCTTGCGGTAGACGCCGCGCAGGGCGCCGTCGGGCCCGATCAGGGCTGACGTGTTGAAGAGCTTCTCCTGGCCTTCGGCCAGCTCCGGGACGCTCCCGGCGACGAGGTGGATGCCGAGCTCGCGCGCCCACGAGGCGGCCGCGCTCAGCGCGGGGCCGTCCAGGGGCTGGGCCGCGGCGCGCAGGGCATCGGCCGGGCCGAGCAGCGTCCACTTCTCGGGCAGGACGACGAGGTCGGCCCCGTCGGCGGCGGCGGCGCGGACGAGGCTCTCGGCGACCCGCAGGTTGCGCTCGTAATCGTCCGTTGAATTGAGCTGTACCGCTGCGGCGCGCAAGTTTTCTCCAGTGCGAACGGGCGCCCCGTCCGGAGGCGCACGTTCGGCTGACTGACCAGTCAATCTAGCGCCAACGCCGGAGATGTGAGGGACGCACGGTGCATGCGCCCGCGGCGGCCAGAGCGGCAGCGTGATGAGGAGGTTGCCGCCCCCGGCGCCACGGCCGAGCGTAGGATCGCGCCATGAGGGTGCTCGTCACCGGCGCGACCGGCAAGGTCGGCCACGGGATCGCGGCCGCCCTGCTGGAGCGGGGCGACGAGGTCCGGGCCCTGGTGCGCGACCCCGAACGGGCCGCGCCGGTCCTGCCCAGCGGGGTCGAGCCCGTGCGCGGCGACGTCACCGACCCGGCGACGCTCGCTCCCGCGGTCTCGGGCTGCGAGCTGGCCTTCAACGCGATGGGCCTGCCCGAGCAGTGGCTCCGCGACGAGCGCGACTTCGAGCGCGTGAACGCGATCGGCACCCGCGACCTCGCGCGCGCCGCGTCCGCCGCCGGCGTCCGGCGCCTGGTCCATACCTCGACCTTCGACGTCTTCCACGCCGAGCGCGGAGGCCGCCTCGACGAGACGCAGCTCGCCGACTACCCCAAGGGCACGGCGTACGAGCGCTCCAAGCAGCACGCCGAGGAGCTGGTCCTGGCCGAGCGGGGGCGAGGCCTCGAGGTCGTGCTCACGAACCCCTGCGCCGTCTACGGTCCCGGCCCGTCGGCGAGCGTGTCGTTCGACAAGGGGATGTTCGAGCCGCTGGTACGCAAGCGGCTGCCGGTGCTGCCGCCCGGGGGCGCCGGCATGGTCTTCAGCGAGGGCGTCGTCGCGGGGCACCTCCTCGCCGCGGACCGGGGAGCCGACGGGGAGCGCTACATCCTCTGCGACGAATACGCCGAGTTCCGCACTCTGGCCGAGACCGTCGTCCGCGTCGCCGGTCGCGGCCGGGTGCCGCCATCGCTGCCGCTGCCCGCGGCGCGCGCCTTCGCGGCCCTGGGCGAGGGAATCTCGAGGGTGACCCACCGGCCGCCGATGATCTCGCGCGGGCAGGTCTACTTCTTCGCCTGGCAGGCCCGCCCCGACGCTTCCAAGGCCCGGCGAGAGCTCGGCTGGAAGACCACGCCGCTGGAAGACGGCGTCCGGCGGACCCTGGTGGGCATGGGCCTGCTCGATCAGTTTGAATGACGTCTTAATGACGCCGTTTCAGCGACACTCGTGGGCTATGCTTCGAGGATGGCACCGGCGGCCGCCACGCCCGACAAGCAGCTCGCCCCCCTCCTGACGGCGGGGCTGGACGCGGACGCCCTGGCCCGCATCACGGGCCGTTCGCTCCGCACCGCCGAGCGCTGGGCGAACGGAGAGAGCGCGCCTCGCGGCGAGGCGCGGGAGAGGCTGCTCGCGACCGAGGCGGTGATCGAGGCACTCGGCGCCGCCTTCCCCGGCGCCGACGCCGGCGACTGGCTGCGGCGCCCGGAGATCGAGCTGGACTTCGAGACGCCGATCGAGGTGATCGCCGCGGGAGACGCGAAGCGCGTGCTGGCCCTTCTGACGGCGATCGGAGAGGGTGCCTACCTCTAGGGAGCTGCGGCGCCGGCTCGAGGAGCTGCCGCGCAGGAACCGCTCGCTCGATCTCTGGCGCGCGGCCGGAACGGCCTACGACCTGCTCGCCACCCGCGGCGCCCGGCTGCACGGCGGCCGCTGGAACCCGCCCGGCCTCGCCGTGCTCTACGCGAGCCTCGAGCCCGAGACCGTCCGCGCGGAGCGCGTGCGAGCCGCCGAGCTGCGCGGGATGCCGGAGTCGGCGCTCTACCCGCTGCGGCTCGGCCGGGTCGCCCTGCGCGGCCCGGTCGTCGATCTCTCGCGCCAGGGCGCGGCCGAGAAGCTCGGGTTCGACGCTCCCTTCTCGATCCTGACGCCGCTCGCCCAGAGCCGCGCGGTCGGGGCGGCCGCCGCCAAGCTGCCGGTGGCCGCGCTGCTGGTCCCGTCGGTGACCGGAGCGGGGACGAACGCGGTGATCTACCCCGAGCGGGCCGCCGAGGGCCCGGAGATCACCGAGACGAAGCTGCTGCGCAGCGCGCGCGGCTGGCCCTGAGAGGAGTCTTTCGCGCCTAGCCGCCCGCCTCGGTGCCTCGGCGGCGCTCCAGCTCCGAGACGAGCTGCTTGGTCCGCAGCGCGGCCATCAGCTCGTTGAGCGGCTCGACCCCCGACTCGATCAGCTCGATCGCGCGGTCGGGCTCCACCTCGCCGGCGAGGCGGTCCATCAGGACGTCCACCTCCTCGCGCACAAGTGACCCCATCGCCTCCTTGTAGCGGAGGGTGTCGTAGACCGTGAAGCCGATCCGCTCGTCGTAGCCGCCCTCGCGGAAGCGGCTGATCGCAGCGACGATCCGCACGTCGGTGGGCGAGTAGCCGTCCTCGTTGGGCGTCAGCACCTCGAGCTCGGCGAGCCGGTCCAGCGCCTCCTGCGGGACTTCGTAGCGGTGGCGGACCTCGGCCGCGCTGACTCGCTGCTCCTCCCCCGCGCGGGCGCGCTCCAGCAGGCGGTCGCCCAGCTCGATCAGGGCCTTGGCGCGCTCGGGGTCCTCCTCGAGCAGGTCCTTGATCACCTTCAGGGGCATGTAGCGCTCCTCCTGGAGCTGCTTGATCAGCCGGATCCGCTCGACGAACTCGGACGGGTAGTAGGCCATGTTGCGCGAGGTCTTGACCGGCTCCGGCAGCAGGCCCTCGCGCAGGTAGTGCTTGATCGTCGCCGCCGAGACGCCGGACGCCTCTGCCAGCTCGCCCATGCGCAACAGATCCTGGTCGGTGCCGGTGGCCTTCGCCGCGCTCATGCCATGAAGGTGTGGTCGGAGGCGCTCGCCTCTTTCGGGCCGGCGACCGCGCCGGCCTCCTTCAGCTCGGCGATCCGCTCCGGGGAGAAGCCCGAGGCGGCGAGGACCGCGTCCGTGTGCTCGCCGAGCGCCGGCCCCGGTCCCTGCGGGCCGCCTGGGGTGCGGCTGAACTTGACGGGGAAGCCGAGCAGCCTGACCGGCTCCGATGCGCCGGGCTGGTCGACCTCCGCCACCATCCCGCGCCCGCGGACGAGCTCGGAGTCCAGCGCCTCGTCGAGGCCGAGCACGGGCTCTATGCAGCAGTCGTGCTCGTCGTTGAAGGCCTTCCACTCCTCTCGGGTGCGCTCGGCGAAGACCTCCTCGACGGCGTGGTGCTCCGGGCTGCCCGGCGCGGCGAACTGGTGGGAGATCAGGTCCTCGCGGCCGACGCCCTCGCACCAGGCCTTCCAGAACTTGGGCTCGAGCGCGCCGCAGCTCACGTAGCCGTCCCTGCAGGCGTAGGGGCGGTAGCAGGCGAGGCCGCCGGAGAGGTTGAGCCGCCCCCGCCCGGGCGCCTCGCCGGAGGCGAAGTACTCGGCGGCGATCATCGCCATCCACGACATCGAGCCGTCGGTCATCGACACGTCCAGGAACTGGCCCTCGCCGGAGCGCTCGCGCTCGCGCAGCGCCGCCAGCACCGTGAACGCGGCCATCAGCGCGCCGCCGCCGAGGTCGGCGATCTGACCCGACGCCTGGACCGGCGGCCCGCCGGCCTCGCCGGTCAGCCCCAGCACCCCGTTGAGCGAGAGGTAGTTCATGTCGTGCCCGGCGCGGTCGCGGTTCGGGCCGTCCTGGCCGTAGCCGGTGATCGCGCAGTACACGAGGCCGGGGTTCTCCTCCCGCAGGCGCTCGTAGCCGACGCCGAGGCGATCGAGCACCCCCGGCCGGAAGCTCTCGATCAGCACGTCGTGGTCGCGCGCGAGGCGGAGCAGGACCTCCTTGCCGGCGTCGCTCTTGAGGTCGACGCGGATCGAGCGCTTGCCGCGGTTGAGCGAGAGGTAGAGGGCGGACTTGGCCGAGTCCTCTGCGCCCTCGTAGTACGGCGGGGCCCAGCGGACGTAGTCGCCCATCCCGGTGTCCTCGACCTTGAGGACTTCGGCGCCGAGGTCGGCGAGCAGCAGGGTGCAGAACCCGCCCGGCAGCAGCCGGGTGAGATCGAGGACGCGTACGTCGCTGAGGGCTCCGTCCCCCATGGCGTCAGGCCTTTGCGGGCTCGCGCTTGGGGATGCCGAGGAGCTCGCGGGCCTCGGCGGCCGTTGCGGCGCGGCGGCCGACGTCCTCGGCCATCTGGCGCGCCTTGGCGACGAGGTCGCCGTTGGAGCGGGCCATCTCGCCGCTCGGCAGATAGAGGTTGTCCTCGAGCCCGGCGCGGACGTTGCCGCCGAGGTTGAGCGACGCGGCGAGCAGCTTCCATTGGTCGCGCGAGACGCCGATCACCTGCCAGTTGTTCGGCCCCTCTGCGCCGCCGGGGATCTGCTCCGACATGAATGCGACGTTCCTGGGCACCGGGCGGATGCCGCCCGTCACCCCCATCACCAGCGAGATCTGCAGCGGCGGGTCGAGCAGCCCCATGTCGAGCAGCGGATCGAGGTTGGCGACGTGG
Source organism: Solirubrobacterales bacterium (assembly GCA_035703345.1). Lineage (GTDB taxonomy): Bacteria > Actinomycetota > Thermoleophilia > Solirubrobacterales > 70-9 > DASSYK01. The sequence goes on along the minus strand of DASSYK010000044.1, from coordinate 254 downwards.
CCCGCGTCGAAGCACTCGTGCTCGGGCTGGATCCCGAGCTCGTTCATTGCGGTGACGAGCTCGATGATCGTGTCGAAGCTGTTCTCGAAGACGGCCTTGAAGACGAAGTCCTTGCGCCGCGAGGAGTACTTCGCGTAGTTCATCGAACTCATGTTGAGCGCGGCGACGTCGGGGCGCAGCGCCCGCAGGTACTCCAGCCGCTTCTCGATCGGGATCCCGATCGCGCCGGTCGAGTAGTTGACGATCACGTCGCC
>DASSYK010000172.1:0-5166 GCA_035703345.1 Solirubrobacterales bacterium | reverse complement strand
GGCGACGTCATCCTTCATTGCATCTCGGCGGCCCCGCGTAGGGCGGAGCGGGCGGCCGAGCTCGGGTGGTACTGCTCGTTCGCCGGCAACGTCACCTACCCGAGCGCCGAGCCGCTGCGCGAGGCGGCCCGGCTCGTCCCGGCCGAGCGGATCCTGGTCGAAACCGACTCGCCGTTCCTCGCGCCTCAGCCGGTGCGCGGCCGCCCGAATCAGCCCGCGAACGTGGTGGCCACCGCCGAGCGCGTGGCGGAGGTGCGGGGGGTGGAGCCGGCCGAGCTCGAGCGCACGGTCGAGGCCAACGCCGCTCGCGTCTTCGGGTGGCCCGCCTAGACTCAGCACGTGGTCCGAGGGCAGCCGCGAGCGAGCGCCAGGCAGCGGCGCCTGGGCCAGAACTTCCTCGCCGACCCGAACCTGCTCGACGCGATCGTCCGCGAGGCGGCTCTCGACCCCGCTGACGTCGTGCTCGAGGTCGGGGCCGGCGGCGGGGCGCTGAGCGAGCGGCTCGCGCCGCAGGTCGCGCGGCTGCACCTGGTCGAGCTGGACGAGCGCCTGCGGCCCGAGCTCGAGCCGCTCGCGGCTGAGCTCGGCTACGTCGGGCTCATCTGGGGCGACGCGATGAAGCTCGACCTGGCCGCCCTGGACCCGGCCCCGACCAAGGTGGTCGCGAACCTCCCGTACTCGATCGCGACACCGCTGCTGCTGCGCACGATCGCCGAGCTGCCCTCGGTGGGGAGCTGGCTGGTGATGGTGCAGCGCGAGATCGCCGAGCGGCTGCGGGCCGCCCCGGGGACCCGCGAGTACGGCTCGCCGAGCGTAGTCGCCCAGCTGGCCTGCGAAGTCACCCTCGTGCGGACGGTGGACCCGGCCGTCTTCACCCCCCGCCCGCGGGTGGGGTCCGCCCTGCTGCGGATGGTCCGGCGGGGGCCCGGGGCGCCGCCGGAGCTCGCGAGCCTGGTTCGCGACGCCTTCGCACACCGGCGCAAGTCGCTCGCCCGCTCGCTGGAGCTGGCGCGCCCGGGGACGCTGGCGGCGGCCCGAGCCGCGCTCGTGGAGCTGGGGCGACCGAAGGACGCGCGAGCCGAGGTGCTCTCGCCGCCGGAGTTCGAGCGCCTCGCGGCGCTGCTCGCGGAGGCCGGCGCTTGAACGAGAAGCTGCTGGCGCCGGCGAAGCTGAACCTCTGCCTCTACGTGGGCGCGGCCCGCGACGACGGGCTGCACGAGATCCGCTCGCTGTTCGAGCCGCTGCGGCTCAGCGACGAGATCCGGGTCTCCCCGGCCGCGGGGCCGGAGGACGAGGTGGTCTGCGAGGAGGTCGCGGGGCCGAATCTCGCGGCCACCGCGCTGGACCGCCTCCGCGAGGCGGGCTGGAGCGCCCCGCCGCTTCGGGTCGAGATCTCGAAGCGGATCCCGGTCGCCGCCGGCCTCGGCGGCGGCAGCGCCGACGCGGCTGCGGTGCTGCGGCTGGCGCGGGGGGAGGTGGAGGGCATCGGCGCGATCGCGGCGTCGATCGGCGCGGACGTCCCATCCCAGCTCGAGCCGCGCCCGTGCGTGGTCGCAGGCGCCGGCGAGGTGATCGAGCCCGTGGTGCCGCCCGGCCCGCACGCGGTGGTGCTGGTGCCGCAGGCCGACGGGCTATCGACCGCCGATGTCTACGCGGAGGGCGACCGCCTCACGCCCCCGCGGGGCGAATCCGAGCTCGAGGTGGTCCGCCGGCGGCTGCACGACGCGCTCGGCACCGGCGCGTCGCCGCTCGACTACACGGAGAACCTGGTCAACGATCTCCAGCCGGCGGCGGTCGCGCTGCGGCCGGAGATCGAGGACGTGCTCGCGGCGCTGAGCGAGGCGGGAGCGGGGCACGCGATGGTCACGGGCTCGGGGCCGACCGCGTTCGGCCTGTTCGCCGACGACGCCGGCGCCGAGCGGGCGGTGGGCGCACTCAGGGACCGCTACCCGCAGGCGCTCGCGACGGGGCCGCTCTACGGTGCGGAGCGGTGAAGCTCTCGGGGACCGGACGCAAGTGGGCGCTGCGCATCGCGGTGGTGGCGCTCGTGGTCGCCTACTTCGCGTTCCGCGACGACCTGCCGGAGTTCAACCTCGAGGAGATCATCAAGGACCTCTCGGAGGGGCTCGGGTCGTGGACCTACCTGCTGGTCGGGGTGCTCGCCTTCCTCGAGACCGGCGCGGGGGTGGGGCTGGTGGCGCCGGGGGAGTTCACGGTGCTGCTCGGGGGCGCGGTCGCCGGCCAGGGCGACATCTCGCTTCCCCTGATCCTGGGGATCACGTGGCTCGCGGCCTTCCTCGGCGACAGCGTCAGCTTCATCCTCGGCGCGCGGCTCGGGCGCGGGTTCCTCGTACGGCACGGGGCGCGCGTGCGGATCACGGAGGAGCGGCTGGAGCAGGTCGAGGCCTATTTCGCCCGCCACGGCGGCAAGACGATCCTGATCGGCCGCTTCATCGGGCTCGTGCGGGCCCTGGCGCCGTTCATCGCCGGAACCAGCAAGATGCCGTACTCCTCGTTCGCGCCCTACAGCGTGCTCGGCACCGGGCTCTGGGCTCTGACCTTCATCCTGATCGGGTACTTCGCGTCGCAGAGCCTGGACACCGTCGCGGAGATCGTCAGCCGCGGGCTGATCTGGTTCGGTGCCTTCGTCGGCGTCGTGATCGCGGTCGTGGTCGGCATCCGCTGGCTGCGCGTGCCCGAGAACCGCGACCGTCTCGCCGCCGAGATGCAGCGCCGTCCGGCGCTCCGCCCGGTCCTCGCCCTGGCGCGCCGGCTGCGGCCGCAGGCGATCTTCCTGTGGCGGCGCATCACGCCGGGTCAGCTCGGCCTCGAGTTCACCACGGTGGTCGCGGTGCTCTCGGTCAGCCTCTTCGTGCTGATCTCGTACTGGTCCACCGTCGGCGGCGACCCGGCGCCGACGGGAGGCGACCGCGCGGCGCTCGACTTCTCGAACGAGATCCGCATGGGCTGGCTGAACGACGTGGCCGAGGTGGTCACCCTTCTCGGCTCGGGCTGGGCGCTGGCCGCGGTCGCGCTCGCGGCGGGCATCGCCCTGGCCGTCGCGCGCCGCTGGCTGGAGCTGTTCGTGATGCTGGCGGGTGTCGCGGTGGTCGCGGTGCTGCCCGAGCCGATCAAGGAGTGGACCGAGCGCCCGCGCCCGGCCGACCCGCTCACGGGGGCGAGCGGGTACGCGTTCCCGAGCGGCCACGCAGCCCACTCCACGATCTACACCTGGCTCGCGATCACGCTCGCCTGGCGCATCAGCCCGGCGATCACGCACCGCACGGCCCTGATCTCGGTCGGAATCGCGCTGACCGCCATGGTCGGGCTGAGCCGCGTCTATCTGCGCGTCCACTGGCTCAGCGACGTCTCCGCCGGGTGGTCGCTCGGGTTCTCCGGGTTCGCCGCCGCCGCGGCCGTGGCGCTGGTCATCGCTCACATCAGCGACAATCAGCGCCGCAATGACGGAGCTCCTGAGCACCCCGGCCAACCTCGTGGCACTGGGCACTGAGTACTACCTGTTCGGCGCCGCCGGGCTGGTGTCCCTGGTCGCGTTCATCGGCCTCATCCTGTCACCGGCGTTGGGGGCCTACGGGCGCCCCTGGGAGAAGTTCGCGGCCGGATTCCTGTCGCTGTTCGTGCTCGCCGCGCTGCTGCTGGTGGGGGTGCTGGTGGGCGTGCTCGTCTTCTACAACTGGGACAAGATCCACGAGTTCTTCTAGCTGGCTGCGGAACCGGCGCGCCGTGGCCCCAGCCTGGGAATCGCGGTCGAACCTAGAATGTGGGGGTGACCGCCAAGGAGAAGGAGCGGGCGATGGATGCCGACGGCGCAGTCGAGGCGCTCTCGACGGCGATCGAGTCGGGTGCGGGGCTGCCCGCGGTCTCGCGCGCAGCCGCACGCGCGCTGGACGCCAGCGTCGCCCTGATCGACCGCTCGAGCGCGGTGCTCGCCGTGGCCGCCGCCTCCCCCGACGAGGAGAGCAAGCTGCTCGCCGGCGGGGACGTGGTCAACGTGCTCGACCTGCGCGTCGCCGACGAGCCCGTCGGCGAGCTGCGCTGGCGCCCGCGTGGGGACGACGAGCCGGGCCCGGCGATGCTGCGCATGGTCGCGACGCTGCTCGGGCTCGAGCTGGAGCGCTCCCGCTCTCCGGAGTGGGCGAGCGAGGAGGCCGCGGGCGACTTCGTGCGTTCCCTGCTCGACCGCAGGGTGACCGACCGCGGCGATATCGCCGCGCGCGCCGCCGAGCTCGGCGCTGACATCGGCGACGGCGCCGGGGTGCTGATGGCGCGGGCCGTGCCGCACTCGCCCCAGAGCGGGGAGTGGCGTGGCCGGGTGCTGACGCTTTCGCTCCGCGCCGTGCGCGCGATCAGCTCCGGGGCGCTCGCGGCCGCCGGGGAGCACGCGGGCGAGCGGGCGGAGGTGGTCGCCGTGGTTCCCACCGACGACGAGTCGAGGCTGCGCCGCGCGGCCGAGTCGCTCGCGACCGAGCTCGACGAGGGGCTGAGCGGCTTCACGGTCACGGTCTCGCTCAGCCGTCTCGCCTCCGATCCGGTCGACCTCTACCGGGCCGGCCAGGAGGCGAAGCTCGCGGCGAACGTCGGCGAGGCGGAGGGCGCGGGCCTGCTCGCCTTCGAGGACACCGGCGCCTATCGGCTGCTGCTGCCCGCGATGAGCGAGGACCCCGCCGAGCTGGAGCGCTTCTACTCCGAGACCGTCGAGCCCCTCGTCGCCTACGACGAGCAGTACGAGACCGAGCTGATGCGCACAGTCGAGACCTACCTCGACCACGACGGCAACGTCGCCGCCACCGCCCAGACCCTCTTCACCCACCGCCACACGATCCGCTACCGCCTCGAGCGCGCGAAGGAGCTCTGCGGCCACGACTGCACCTCGACCGAAGGCCGCGAGAAGCTCGGCCTCGGCCTCAAGGCGATGCGCGTCCTCGGAATCGCCCCGCCCGTCGGCCCCGCCGGCGAGCCCGGCACCCAAGGCGGCAAGGTCGCCCGCCAGCCGGACTCCGAGCCGCAGTAGTCGAACGCGACCGCAGGGTCGCGACTTAAACTGCCTCGACCCTGGGGAGTCGTCTAACCAGGTAAGACAGGGGCCTTTGGAGCCTCGAATCCCGGTTCAAATCCGGGCTCCCCAGTTCGACTTTCGTCACATCT
>DASSYK010000090.1:0-14080 GCA_035703345.1 Solirubrobacterales bacterium | reverse complement strand
GAGCTGGTCGCGGCGAGGCGGGAGCGGCGGGTCGTACTCGAGGCGGCCGGCGAGCGCCGGGGGCAGCGCGACGACCACGCGCCGGGCCCGCACGTCTCCGTTGGCACTCACCGCCGCGCCGCCGGCATCGAGCGTCAGGCGCCGGACCGGCGAGTTGAGCCTGATCCGGTCGCCCAGGGCCTCGGCCATCTTCAGCGAGATGAGCTGCGAGCCGCCGACGATCCGGTCCTGCTGCGCGCCGCCCTCGGTGTCGATCAGGTCGTCCCAGCCCCCGGCGCTGGCGGCGTAGAAGAGTGCGTGCAGGAGCGAGATGTCCGCCGGCTCGACCCCGAAAACGGCGCGGATGACCATCGCAAGCGCCTCGCGGGAGGTCTTCGTGCGCGCGGTGCGCCGGATCCAGGTGGCGAGGGTCTGCTCGTCGAGCTCGCGCGCGCTCGGCGCGTCCCAGGGCGTCTCGGGGTCCACCCGCTTGGCCATGCGCTTGAACTTCAGGTCCGCGCGCCCGTAGTCGGCGAGCACCAGCGGGTTCATGCGCGGGATCGTCCCCGTGTAGCGGCTGAGCCTGCCGCCGGCGTCCTCCCAGAGGTTCTTGCCCTCGCAGTGGGTCGGGTAGGTCTCCAGGCCGAGCTCGCGGATCAGGTCCATCACCACGTGCTGGGTTGGGCCGACCCACTGGCCGCCGATCTCGACCACGTCCTCAGGGCGCTCTCCAACCGATCGGTTCAGGGTCCGGCCGCCGACGCGGTCGCGCGCCTCGAGGACCGTCACGTCGAGCCCGGCGGCGTCGAGTGCGCGAGCCGCGGCGAGCCCCGAGAGCCCCGCCCCGATGACGGCTACGTCGCAGTCAGCCACGGGCCGGAGTATCCCCCTTGGCGCCCGCCGCGGCGCCCGCGGCCTTGCCCTGCCACCGAAAAGCGGGACCATTTGATGTCCGCTTTCCGGCTCCCCCCGTCGTTGATTGGATAGGTGACCACCGAGACCCTCTACCTGGCGCACTCACCCGGCCTCACCCGCAGGCTCGAGCGGATGCTCGGCTCGCGCGAGGCGGCCGAGGACGTGGCGCAGGAGGCCTTCCTGCGGCTGTGGCGCCGCGCTCCCGGCGACCTCGAGCCCGACCAGCAGGTCGCCTGGCTCCGGCGGACCGCCTCCAACCTCGCGATCGACGAGCTGCGGCGGCGCAAGCGCCGCGACCACGTGGACCTGGACGAGGAGGCCGTCGAGGCGATCGCCGCCGACGGCGCCGAGTCGCTGGCGGTCCGCGACGCCCTCGACCGGCTCAGCGCCCACGAGCGCCTCTGCGTCCTGCTGCGCTTCCAGGCCGGCCTCTCCTACGGCCAGATCGCCGAGACCCTCGCGATCACTCCCGAGGCCGCACGGAAGCGGGTCTCGCGCGCGCGACGGTCGTTCGCGGCCGCGTACCGGGGAGCGCGCGCATCCGATCGCCCCCTGATCCTGCTCGAGCCGCGCCACGAGCCCGGCCGCTACCTCCGCTGGCTCGACGACGCCGGGGCCGAGGTGCGGCTGGTGCGGCCCGGGCCGATCGAGCCCCAGCTCGCGGTGGCCGACGCCATCGTGATCTCGGGCAGCGTCAACGACCTTCACCCCGCGCTCTACGGCGAGCGGCCCCGGGTCAGGCTGAACGCGCCCGACCCCGCGCGCGACGCGCGCGAGATGCGGGTGACCCGGGCGGCCCTCGACGCGAGCCTGCCGCTGCTCGGGATCTGCGGCGGCGCCCAGCTGATGAACATCGCGCTCGGCGGCAGCCTCTACCAGGACATCCAGGCCGACGGCGCGGCCGGGCGGAGCCACTGGGGCGTCCAGCACCGGATCGAGACCCGGCCCGGGACGCTCGCGCGCCGCATCCTCGGCCGCGGCGGCGAGGTCTCCAGCGAGCACCACCAGGCGGCCCGGCGGATCGGCGGCGGCCTGCGGGGCACCTCGCGCTCGGACGACTCGATCTTCGAGTCGCTCGAGCTGGGCGGTCAGCGCTTCGCGCTCGGCCTGCAATGGCACCCCGAGGACGCGGAGTCCGGGACGGCCGGGCTCAGGATGGGCGAGGCGCTCGTCTCCGCCGCGCGCGACCACGCGGCCGCCGGGGGAGTGCGGTCGTGAACGAGCTCACCCTGCGGACGTGCGGCGATCGGGACGCCGGCGCCCTGCGGCGCCTCGCGGAGCGCGACTCGGCGCTCGTCCCGGACGGGAACGTGCTCGCGGCCGAGGTCGGGGGCGAGCTCGTCGCGGCCATCGCGCTCGAGAGCGGACGCGTGATCGCGGACCCCTTCACCCCCACGGCCCAAGCCGTCGAGCTGCTGCACCGCCGCCGCGCGCAGATCCGCCGCGCCTCGGACGGCCGGGGGCCGACGCTCCTCAGGCTCCGGCGGCTGCTCGGGCGCTTCGCCGCCCCGGTCCGCTCGGCCTAGGCCCTCAGCTCGGCGCAGGCGTCGGCGAACCTCTCGCCGTGCAGGTCGACCTCGGCCTCGGTCGTGGCGGGCGACATCAGCGCCATGTTGTGGAAGGGCGTGATCAGCACGCCGCGGTTCAGCAGGTAGAGGTGGAGGTACTCCTCGACCTCGTCGTCGCCGGCACGCGCCGACTCGCCGCCGCTGTGAGCAGGCTGAGGAGAGAAGCGGTACTCCGCGCGGGCCCCGAGCTGCGTCACGTGCCAGGGCAGGCGGTGCTGCGCGATGGTCCCGGTGACCTGCTCGGTGAAGCGGTCCGCGAGACCGATCATGCGCGCGAAGGCCTCGTCGGTGAGGACCGAGCCGAGCGTGGCCCGGATCGCCGCAGTCGACAGCGCGTTGCCGGCCAGCGTCCCGCCGACCCCGCCCGTGTCCTCGTAGTCGGCGTTCTCCTGATGCTCGATCCGAGCGGCGACGTCCGCGCTCATCCCGAAGGCGCCGGCGGGGACCCCGCCGGCGATCGACTTGCCGATCGTGAGCATGTCGGGCCCCAGCTCCCAGGCGGCGGTGCAGCCGCCGGGCCCGGCGCTGAAGGTGTGCGTCTCGTCGATCACGAGCAGCGTCCCGGTCTCGCGCGTCAGCTCGCGCAGCCGCCGATGGAAGCCCGGATCGGGTAGGACGATCCCGATGTTGGTGAGCGCCGGCTCGGCCAGCACGCAGGCGACATCTCTGCGCCCGAGGGCCCGCTCGAGCGCGGCGGTGTCGTTGAACTCGACCACCTCCGTCGTGATCCTGGGGTCGACGGGAGGGCCGACGTTGCCGTCGCGGGAGACCGGGAGGCCGTCGGGCCCGATGACGATGAACGACTCGTCGACGGTCCCGTGGTAGCAGTAGCTGAAGACCAGGATCCGGTTGCGGCCGGTGATCTGCCGGGCCATCCGGATCGCGAAGCGGTTCGCGTCCGTGGCCGAGAGGGTGAGCTGCCACAGCGGCAGGCCGAAGCGCCGCTCGAGCTCGCCCGCGGACCAGATCGCGTCCTCGGTCGGCAGCATCATCGTCGCGCCGCTGCGGTAGCGGGCGGCGACCGCCTCGGCCGTCGCGACGGGGCCGTGGCCGGCCATGGCCCCGGTGTCCCCGAGGCAGAGGTCCACGTAGCGGTTGCCGTCGACGTCGACGATCTCGGCGCCCCGCGCCTCGGCCGCGAACACGGGATGCCCGCCGGGCCAGCGGGCCATCCAGCTCATCGGCACTCCGCCGAGCAGGTTCCGCCCGGCCCGCTCGAACAGCTCGCGAGAGCGCTCGTGGCCGGCGGCGAAGGCCTTGCGCTCGCGCGCGATCAGGGCCGCGAGGCGGCCGCGGTCGATCGCCGCCGTCTCCGCGGCGCTCATGCCGGCAGCTCCACGGACCCGTCGATCAGCGGCACCACGGACCCGCTCACCCGCGCGCGGCCCTCGGCGTCGATCTCGGCGTGCAGCGCGCTCGGCCGGCCGAGCTCGGCGCCCTGCGAGACCTCGATCGCGCGGCATCCCGCCCGCCGGTCGAGGTAGGCGCAGAGGGGGCCGACGGCCGACCCGGTGGCGGGGTCCTCGCCCATCGCGGCGACGCGGCCGAAGCCGCGCGCCCGCACCTCGGCGCGGCCGTCCGAGACGGTGCCGCACCAGGCCAGGTAGAGCACGAGCGCGTCGTGCGGGCTCAAGAGCGCGTCGATCGCCTCGTAGTCGGGCTCGACCCGGGCGAGGGCGCCGTCGCTCGCCAACGGGACGATCGCGTTCGCGACCCCGGTCGAGACGAACTGCGGCGGCCGGTCCGGGTGGGCGTCGCCGCGCTCGAGGCCGACGCTCGCCATCGCCTCGGCGGCGTCGATCTCCGCCCCGAAGGCGGCTTCGGCCTGCTGCATGGAGGCGTCCCAGCGCTCGCCGCCCCCGTTCTCTTCGCGCCGCACCTCGAGGGGCTGCAGGCCGGCTCCCGTCTCCTGCACGAAGCTCGCCTCCCGCTCGCCGCGCCAGCGGGCGACGGCGACGGCGGTCCCGAGCGAGGGGTGGCCGGCGAAGGGCACCTCCTCGCCGGGGGTCCAGATCCGGTTGCGGTAGTCGGCGCCCTCCGCGGAAGCGGTCTGCACGTACGTCGTCTCAGAGAGCCTCGTCTCCAGCGCGAAGGCGAGCATCACGTCGTCGGCGACCCCATCGGCCTCGTCCACGACCGCGAGCCCGTTGCCTGCCAGGGGGCGTTCGCTGAACACGTCGAGGAAGGCGATCCGGCGCTTCACGCCCGGAAGCCTACGGCCGGGGCGCGATCCGGAGACGCGGTTCGTGAATGTCGCCTTCCGGTCCGGCGGTGAGCCTACGGTTCCCCGGCGGATCCTCGATCTCCGCCCACCCGAACAGAGGGAGCCCAGATGGAACAGAACTATCCCCTGACCTTCTCCGTCGACTACCCGGATCGCGAGCTCAGCCGGCTGACGACGTTCTTCAGGATCTTCACCGTAATCCCGATCGGGATCGTGCTCGCGACCATCGTCGGAGCCAGCGGCGGCTCCTACGACGACGCGGGCGTCTACCTCGCGACCGGCGGCCTCCTCTTCTGGCCTCCGTTGCTGATGCTGCTGTTCCGGAAGCGCTACCCGGTGTGGTGGGCGGACTGGAACCGCGAGCTGCTGCGGTTCACCAACCGCGTCCACACCTATCTCTGGCTGATGAACGACGAGTACCCCTCGACCGAGGACGAGCAGTGGGTCCACCTGGACTTCGCGACTCCGAACGGCGAGGAGCTGAGCCGCGGGCTGCCCCTGGTCAAGTGGCTCATGGCGATCCCGCACTACATCGTGCTGTTCTTCCTGGCGATCGCGGCCGTGATCTGCGTGATCATCGCCTGGTTCGCGATCCTCTTCACGGGCCGCTACCCGCAGTCCCTGTTCGAGTTCGTCGAGGGATTCCTGCGCTGGGGCAACAGGGTGTACGCCTACGCGTTCATCCTCGTCACGGACGAGTACCCGCCCTTCAGCCTCAATCCGTAGGCGGGCCGCCCCGCGTGCCTTCGCCGCGCCCTAGCGGGGGCGCCGGCGAAGGGCGCGGCGGCGGGAGCGCCTGGAAGCGTCGCGGGGCAGTCCCTGCGCGACGCGGCTCGGCTTGACCAGCTCTGCGAATCCGACTGCGAGTCCTCCGAACATGGTTCTTCCTTCCTCGGTGATGATTCCCGTGCGTGACGGCCAAAATCATTATACCCGTCACGTGACTGGTGTCAATGTGACGCCCGTCACGCCTAGAATGAACCCATGAACGTGGACCTGATGACGGAGCAGGCCGAGGGCAAGCCGGCGCCCCTGCCCCTGCTCGCGGTGCAGGCGTTCGCGAACACCCTCGACGTCGAGGACTCGATGGACCACCTCGAAACGCCGGAGGCGTTCGCAGCCTGGCTGCGCGACACGGAGCTCGGAACCGGCGGCATCCGGGTCGACGTCCGCGAGCTCGCGGGAGCACGCAGGCTCCGCGACGCGGTGCGGCGCCTGCTGGTGGCCAACACCCGCGGCACGACCGACGAAGCGGCCGGTCGCGCCCTCGCCCGCCTGGCGCAGACCTACCGGGTCCAGCTCGCCGTCGACCCGACCGGCAAGCTCGAGCCCGACGTCTCTCCCGCCACGAAGGCCGAGCAGCTCGTCCCCCAGCTCCTCGGGATCATCTTCTACGCCCAGGCGACCGGCACCTGGGAGCGGCTCAAGCTCTGCGAGAACCCGGAGTGCCTCTGGGCCTTCTACGACAACTCGCGCAACCGCTCGGGGAGCTGGTGCCGCATGGGCCTCTGCGGCAACCGGATCAAGAACCGCGCGTACCGGGAGCGGCAGCGCGGGTCGGGCGCCTCCGCCGGGGCCGCGGCCGGCCCGGCCTCCTAGCCCTTCTCGAAGCCGAAGCCGCCGGACGAGCTGCCGCCGCCGGAGGACCCGCCCCCGCTCGCCGGGCCGCCGAACTCGCCTGAAGAGGAGCCGCTCGAGCTCGAGCCGCCGCTCCGGGCCGGGCCCTCGATGCCGAACTGCTGGGTGGCCTGCTGCGCCGGGGTGGGCGGGGGCGCTTCCGGCTCGGTGATCTGGACAGGCTGCTGCTCGGTGGCCGGGGCGGGCTCGGGCGCTGCCTCCTGCTGGTCGATCGGCTGCTCGACGGGCCGCGCGGCGGGCCGTTCGACGGCCACGGGCTTCTCCGCCTCGTGACCGATGCCGACCGCCGCGGTGTCGACCACGCCGGTCGCGACGCAGGCCGCGCTGCCGGCCGCCGTCGCGCCGCAGACCGCGAGCAGCTTGCCGAGCGCGGCCATGCCCGCTCCCCGCGTGCCCCCGGACGCCATCAGCGGAGTTGCCCCTTCGCTCGAGGTCCCGCGGCTGAGCAGGGCGTAGCCGGTCTCGCGGAGCTTCTCGGTGGCCGCGGTCAGCTTCTCGCCCACCCACTCGTGCATCGCTCCTCCGGCGGCCTGGTCGGCAGCGGGGAGCGGCGCGAGCTCGAGCACGTGGCCGGGGATGGCGCGGAACGCGCGCAGCTTGGCGCGGCACGAGCCGCACGCTCGCAGGTGCAGCTCGAGCTCCTCCGCCGCCGCGCCGGGCGCCTCGCCGTCGGCGAGCGCCGAGAGGGCGCCGGTGAGACGCTCGCAGCGGCGGCCGTGCTCGATCTCCGCGAAGACCCGGAGGAAGCGCTTGCGCCCCTCCGCCATGCAGCGGTTGATCTTGGTGTAGGTCCAGCCGGTGATCTCACCGATCTCCGCATAGGAGTACCCCTGCGCCTTCAGAGTCAGGGCGCGCAGCTCCTGCGGCTTCAGCGCGCGCAGGGCTTCGCCGCTGCGGGCGACGCGTTCGCGGCTGGACGCGCGCTCGCTGGGGCCGGCGCGCTCGGAGGCGATGGCGTCGAGCGGGTCGCGGTCGGCCTCCTCGCCGGCGTGCGGGCGCGGGGCGCTCAGGATCCGCTCGCGCTGGCGGCGGACGGCGAGGGCCTCCCGCTTCGTCACGGTCTGCATCCAGCGCACCAGCGAGTCGCCCTCGATCGGTGGCGCCTTGGTCAGCAGGATCTCGAGCGAGCGCTGGTAGGCGTCCTCGGCGTCATCGGCGCAGATCGAGTAGCGGCGGGCGGTCCGGCGGAAGACTGCGTCGTGCGTCGCGATCAGGGCCTCGGCAGCGCGCCGGCGCGCCTCCGGCCCGTCCGGAGCGATCCTTCGCAAACCGCTCCCGTCCCTCAATCTCGTCACCCCCGGTTGAGGCGAAAGCTCGCACGGTTCGTCCCCGAACGCAACGCGGCTTGCCCGCAAATTGGGACAAGTTCACGAGCGTGGATATCCTGCGCCACGATGCACGCGGAGGAGCGAAACGGATGAGCACCTGCATCGTCACGGGCGGTGCCGGCTTCCTCGGCTCGCACATGTGCGAGCACCTGCTGGGCCTGGGGCACCGCGTGATCTGCATCGACAACCTGGAGACCGGCTCGCTCCAGAACATCGAACACCTGCGCGACCCCGCCTTCGTCTTCAAGAACCACGACATCACGGAGTACGTGAACGTCGACGAGCCCGTCGACCTCGTCTTCCACCTGGCCTCGCCCGCGAGCCCGATCGACTACCAGCGGCTGCCGCTGCAGACGCTCAAGGTCGGCTCGCACGGGACCCACCACATGCTCGGGGTCGCCAAGGCCAAGCGGGCGCGCTTCCTGCTGGCGTCGACCTCCGAGGTCTACGGCGACCCGGAGATCCACCCGCAGCCCGAGGACTACTGGGGGAACGTGAACCCGATCGGCCCCCGCGGCGTCTACGACGAGGCGAAGCGCTACGCCGAAGCCCTGACGATGGCGTACCACCGCCAGCAGGGCGTGGACACCTGCATCGTGCGGATCTTCAACACCTACGGGCCGCGCATGCGCCCCCACGACGGGCGGGCGATCCCCACCTTCCTGCGCCAGGCCCTCCAGGACAAGCCGCTGACCGTCTTCGGCGACGGCAGCCAGACCCGCAGCTTCTGCTTCGTCGAGGACGAGATCCGGGGCCTGGTCGCGCTCGCCGAGTCGGACATCCACCTGCCCGTCAACATCGGCAACCCGAACGAGTACACGCTCCTTCAGCTCGCCGAGACCGTGATCGAGGTCTCGGGGTCGCGCTCGGAGATCGTCCACGAGGCGCTCCCGGTCGACGACCCCAGGGTCCGTCAGCCGGACATCACCCGGGCGCGCGAGCTCCTCGGTTGGGAGCCCAAGGTCGGACTGAGCGAGGGCCTGCGGCGCACCATCGACGAGGCGGGGGTCGAGCGCCTCGTCGGCGCCCAGGGCTGAAGCGGGCGATGCCCCGCCCCCGGCGCCGGCAGTTGGACCGCGGCGAGGCGCGGACCTAGAATCCGGGCGACCCGGCGGAAGGGGAACCGTGTCTGCCTCGACTGACCACGCGCGCGCACAGACGCGCGGCGAACTGAGCGACCGCGAGGCGCTCGCGGAACGCGTCTCGCGGGTCCGCGTGGCGGCGCTCCCCGCGCTGGCCGTCGTTCTGCTGGTCGACGCCGCCCTGGTGCTGGTGGATCTGGCGCTGGGCCAGGACGAGGCGATCGCCACCGCGTACCTGATCGGCCCCTTCATCGCAGCGCTGATCTCCCGCACGGCGGTGACGGCGCTCGCCGGCGGGCTCGCCGTCCTCTTGGCGCTGGCGAGCGGCCTCTGGAACGACGCTTCCGCCGCAGCCGACCTCGTGCGCACCCTGATCGTGCTGATCGGGAGCTCGTTCGCCGTCTTCGGAGCCTGGCTGCGCGGGCGCAGCGCGCGCTCGATGCGCCGGCTCGAGATCCTGGCGGCGATCGCGGAGATCGCCGACGGGTCGCGGCCCCTGGAGGAGACGGTCCAGCGCTTCTGCGCCAGGCTGCTGCCTGAGCTCGCCGACATCGCCGTGCTCGACGCGATCGCCGACGGCGAGGTCCGGCGCCTCGCCGTCGCGGCCACCGGCCCGCGAGGTGACTGGATCCGCGAGGTGACGATGGCACGCCGGCCCCCCGCGGCCGCAGGGCCGACCGGCTCGTCGCGGGCGATCGCGCGAGGCGAGCCGCAGATGGTGCGGCGCGTGAGCGAGGAGCTCATCCGCGAGATGGCCTACGACGAGGAGGACCTCGAGAACCTCAGGCGGATCGACCCCTGCTCGGTGGTGATCGTCCCGCTCGAGGCGCGCGGAAAGTCGATCGGCGCCCTGACGCTGGTCACGACCTCGGGCTCCGGGCGCCGCCTCGGCGACGACGACTTCTTCTTCGCCCAGGTCGTTGGCGGGCGCGCGGCCCTCGCGCTCGACAACGCCGGCCTCTTCCGGGATCTCAGCAGCATCGAGCAGCAGTTCGAGGCCGTCCTCGACAACCTGGCCGACGCCGTCACCGTCCAGGCGGAGGACGGCAAGCTCGTCTACGCCAACCGGGCCGCCGCCGAGATGCTGGGCGCGGCGACGCGGCTGGAGCTGATCGCCACCCCGCCCGGGCAGCTCGCCGACCGCTTCGAGTCGTTCACCGAGGACGGAGCCCCGCTCGACGCCGAGCGGCTGCCCGGCCGGCAGGTGCTGCGCGGAGAGCAGCCCGAGCCGATGCTGGTCCGGGCGGTGGACAGGAGCACGGGCGAGGACCGCTGGCGGATGATCAAGGCCAGCCCGGTGGAGATGTCCGACGAGCGCCGCCTCGTCGTCAACGTGATCGAGGACGTGACGGACGTGAAGCGGGCCGAGCTCCACCAGCGCCTGCTCTCGGAGTCGACGCGCGCCCTCTCGGCGTCGCTGGACTACGAGCGGACCCTGCAACGGCTGGCGAGGATGGCGGTGCCGGAATTCGCCGACTGGTGCACGGTCAACATGCCGGGCCCCGACGGCGTCCTGGAGCAGGTCGCGATCGTCCATTCCGACCCCAAGCGTGTGGAGTTCGCCCGGCGCCTCAACGCGCGCTTTCCGACCCGCGTGGGGGATCCCGGCATGGGTGAGGTGGTCGAGACCGGCGAGCCACAGCTGCTCGAGATTCCCGACGAGGCGCTGCGCGACGCCGCGCGCAGCGACGAGCAATACGAGCTGATCAGCGGCCTCGGCCTGCGCTCGGCGATCATCGTCCCGATCAAGGCCGGCGGCCAGGTGACCGGCGTGATCACCTTCGTGACGGCGGAGTCGGGCCGCGTCTTCGACGATCGGGACCTCGAGGTCGGCGCCGAACTCGCGAGGCGCGCCGGCGTGGCGATCGAGAACGCGCGCCTGTTCGAGCAGCGCTCGGCGGTCGCGCACACCCTCCAGGAGGCGCTGGTGCCCGAGGAGCTGCCCCAGATCCCGGGCTGGGAGCTGGCCACCCACTACAGCCCGGCCGCCGAGGGGACCCAGGTCGGCGGAGACTTCTACGACGCTTTCCCGGTGCCCGATGGCTGGATGCTCGTGATCGGGGACGTGGCGGGCCGGGGGGTGGACGCTGCCGCGGTCACCGCGCTCTGCCGCTACACGCTGCGCACCTCGGGCTCGCTGAACGGCAGCATGGACGTGGCGGTCTCTCAGCTCAACGACTGGCTGCTGGAGCAGGGCGAGGCGGGCATCTGCACGGTCGTCGCCCTCACGCTCCTCGAGGACGGGGAGGTCCAGCTGATGAGCGCGGGACATCCGCCGCCGCTGCTCCTGCGCGATAGGGGTGTGGAGCCGCTCGAGGACCACGGCCCGATGCTGGGCTTCGCCCGCGACGCCGAGTGGCCGTGCCAGAAGTTCCGGATCGAGCCCGGCGAGCAGCTCCTCCTCTACACGGACGGCGTCATCGAGCTGGCGGGCGAGAGCGAGCGCTTCGGCGAGCAGCGGCTGCGCGACGCCGTCGCGGGAGCGGCCTCGCCCTCCGACGCCCTCGACCGGATCGCGACGGCGCACGGGCGGTTCAGCGCCGACCCCTCCGAGGACGACATCGCCATCGTCGCCGTGATGCGGCGGCCGAGCGCGGTCAGCGAGGCGCCGGAGCGTCATCCGGCAGCTTCATCGACCGGCGCATGAGACGGTCGAGGACCTTGTCGCCGAGCAGCGTGCTGAGGCGCTTCGCCAGCTTCGCGTCGCGCCCGACGAGGTAGCGCGTCTTCGGGTTGTCCGAGCCGATCACGCGCGAGATCACCTCGGCCACCTTCTCCGGCGGGATCCCGCGCTCCGCGGTGGTGCGGATCGTGTCCTTCATCGCCTCGAGCTGTCGGCCGTACATCCGCTTCGACTCGCCGCCCATCTTGGGCTCGGCGCTTGCGAAGTTCTCGGCCCCCTTCTCCCAGATCGGCGTGGCGATCGAGCCCGGCTCGACCACCACGACGCGGATCCCCCAGGGCAGCAGCTCGCGGCGCAGCGAGTCGGCAACCGCCTCGACGCCGAACTTGGAGGCGTGGTACGGCGACATGAACGGCGTCGCGACCAAGCCGCCCATCGAGGTGATGAAGACGATCGCGCCATCGCCGCGGCGGATCAGCGGCAGGAACGCCTGGGTCACCGCGTACTGGCCGGTCAGGTTGACGTCGAGCACGCGCTGGAACTCCTCGACCGGGAGGTGCTCCACCGGTCCCGCGTTGGCGATGCCCGCGTTGTTGACGAGCCCCGCCAGGCCGGCGTCGCCGACCGCATGCTCCACCTCGATGCGTGCGGCCTCGATCGAGCTTTCCTCGGTGACGTCGAGGATCACCGGCTCGATGCGCCCGTGGGCCGCCGCCTGCTCGAGGCTGTCGGCGTCGGCCTGCTTGCGCACCCCGGCGAAGACGGTGTAGCCGTCCCGCTCCAGACGCATCGCGGTGGCGCGCCCGATGCCGCTGGAGGCGCCGGTCACGAGCACGGCGCCCTTGTCGCCCGAGGCCATGCAGAGACCCTACCCAGGCGGGGACGCCGGCCCCGCGACCGCCGCCGGCGCGATACTCCGGCCATGGCCCAGGACGTGGAAGCACTCGCGCGGCTCGCCTACGACGCGCTCAACCGGCGCGATATAGAGGCCTTCATCGAGCTCCTCGACCCCGAGGTCGAGTTCCAGTCGCTGGTGGCCGAGGCGGAGGGCACGGTCTTCCGCGGGGCGGAGGGCGTCCGACAGTGGTGGAACCACGTGGTCGCCTCGCTCGGCGGCATCCGCTTCGAGCCGGTCGAGATCCGCACCATCGGCGACGACTCCGGGCTGACCAAGGTCCGCGCCAGCGGCGAGGCGGGCGGCGTCACGGTCGCGCAGACGATGTGGCAGGTCGCGATGATCCGCGACGGCCGCCCGATCTGGTGGAAGGTCTGCCGCACCGAGCAGGAGGCGCTGGACGAGCTCGAGCGGCGGCGGGCGGGATGACCCGCGTCCTCGCCGTGGTCGGTGCCCGACCCAACTTCGTGAAGATGGCGCCCGTCACCGCCGCGCTGACCGAGCGCGAGGGAGTCGAGGTGCGGCTGCTGCACACCGGCCAGCACTACGACCGGGCCCTCTCAGACGGGTTCATCGACCGGCTCGGGATGCCGCAGCCGGACGCCAACCTCGGCGTCGGGTCCGGCAGCCACGCCGAGCAGACGGCGAAGGTCCTCGTCGGGGTCGAGGCGGACCTGCTCGAGCACCCGGCGGAGCTCGTCCTGGTGGCGGGGGACGTGAACTCGACGATGGCGACGGCCCTGGCGGCGACGAAGCTCCACGTCAAGGTCGCGCACGTCGAGTCGGGCCTGCGCTCCCGCGACTGGACGATGCCCGAGGAGGTCAACCGCGTCGTCACCGACCGCGTCTCCGACGTGCTGCTGTGCACCTCGGAGGACGCCGTCGAGAACCTCGCCGCGGAGGGGATCGGCGACGGCGTCGAGCTGGTCGGCAACACGATGATCGACAGCCTCTTCCGGATCCTCGCCGACACCGACCGCGCGGCCGCGCTCGAGGCGGCGGAGGTCGAGTCGCGCGGCTACGTGCTGGTGACGCTGCACCGGCCGGCGCTGGTGGACGACCGCGAGCGGCTCGGCGATGTGCTCGAGGTCCTCGGGGAGATCTCGCACACGGCGCCCGTCCTGTTTCCGGCGCACCCCCGCACCGTCGCGAACCTGGAGCGCTGGGGGCTCGAGCTGCCGCCCCTGGTCAGGCTCGCGCGCCCGCTCGACTACGCGGAGTTCATCGCGCTCGAGGGCGAGGCGCGCCTGGTGATCACCGACTCGGGCGGCGTGCAGGAGGAGACGACCGTGCTCGGGGTCCCCTGCCTGACCTACCGCGACTCGACCGAGCGCCCGATCACGGTCACGCGGGGGACCAACGAGCTGGTCGGGGTCGACCCGGGCGCGCTGCGCGACGCGGCGTCGGCGGTCCTCGCCGAGCCCCCGCCCTCGGAGGCGCCGCGGATCCCGCTGTGGGACGGCCAGGCGGGGCCGCGCGCGGGGGCCGCGGTCGCGGCGGCGCTGGCGCGCGCCTGAGCGCGCCCGCCCGCCGAAACCGCCCGCCCAGGAGACATAACGCCGCAGGAAAGGGAATGCTCGAGGGCGAATGCCCCTGCATGCAGACCGCGAGCAGGACGCTGGTGAAGTCGCCCCCGGAGCTCTGGGAGATGATCGACCAGCGCGAGCGCATGGAGGGCCTGATGGCGGCCCTGGTCGGACGGGCCATCGAGATTCGCGTCTACGAGAGGCGCCCAGGCGAGCGCCTCGCCTGGGAGGCGCGCAGCCACTTCGACTCGGCGCGGATCGAGGTCGACTTGTCCTCGAGCGGCTGGGGCACCGAGATCGTC